>JBBTUF010000043.1:0-30503 GCA_038063855.1 Patescibacteria group bacterium | reverse complement strand
ATGTAACTCTACTGACAACCGCTGGAGACGCGTGTACTGGTGGTACCGTAGATACTAAAACCAAAATGGCCACCATAAATGTTATGTGGGGATCCAATCGCGAATCGATCGAAAAAGTTGAAATGTATATTGCTAACTTATTTTTGAACTGATATGCGTCAACGAAACAAAGGAACAACACTCATCGAGCTCGTAGTATATATTGCCATTTTGACAATTATGTCGCTCATAATTTTACGCGCAGTGTTGCAACTCACTGGCGTGTTTGCCAAGTCACGCATTGAACGGCGCGTGTCGCTCGCCGCCGAAACTGCTCTCGAGCGTATGGTGCGCGAAATAAGGCTTGCGCGCGTTCCCTGTGTTGCAAGTGATTATACATTCAGCGCTTGTCTTCCGGATACATCAGGAGGAGCACTTCGTCTCCATACTGATAAAAGTTACACCGATCTCACAGATATTTATAAATCTTTTTATCTTTCCGGTTCAAGCCCAAATCAAATAATATTTGATCCAGATGTATCCACATCAGCTGACGAACAGCAACTAACTCCCAGCACCGTAACAGTAGAAAGCCTGGTATTTAAAAAACTCTACAACACAAGCCCAGATTTAACTAATGCAGAAACAAGCGGTGTACGAATTGAACTGCAAATTTCCAGCGGTTTAGGTGCAACAAAAGTAACGCATACATATTATGCTTCATCGGTGCTTCGCGGTGGGTATGAAAAACAATAGATCCAGGTGTGCACTTGATATCTTGAGTCCAATTCAGTAAATTAGTAATATGGCTAAATTAGTGAACTGGCATGTTTTTGAGGCAAAGATGAGGAAGAAACAGCTTCTCCTCTTCTCTTCTTTTGACGTGCGTAAAGTATTTCCGGTCTCTCCTGTGGCAACCACGTTTTTATTACATCGCTATACAAAAAAAGGTTTTATTATCCGCATCAAGCGGGGGCTCTATGCGTTTTCTGAGTTTCTGCCTCCCGATCTGTATGTTGCCAATAAATTGTATGAGCCATCATATATTTCTTTAGAATTTGCCTTGTCGTATCATGGTGTGATTCCGGAAACCGTCTACGAGATTACTTCCGTGACGCCAAAGGCAACACGACGCTTTGAAGCCATGGACAAAATATATTCCTATCATCGCATTACGAAGCGTGCATTTACCGGCTATAGCATACAGAGACAGAAGGGGTTTAGCTTTGCTATCGCTGATGCTGAGAAAGCGTTTGTCGATACATCGCACTACCGACTTCACTCGGGCAGAAAGCCAATAGCTCGTTTTGATAAAAGCAAAATTAATCCTGCGAAAGCACACAAGTACGCAACTCTCTTTGAAAGCCCAAAACTTATCAGTATCGTAAAAACAACATTGCGATGATTACTAACGAAACTATTGAAAAACTTGCTAAGCTTTACCGGATGAGTGTATTTCCAAACATCGTGCGGGAGTATTTTCAGCATGTATTTTTACAGAAGCTCTATGCCCTTGAAGAGTCGGAGCGACTGCTCTTCAAGGGCGGTACCGCGCTCCGTATTGTGTATGGAAGCCCGCGGTTTTCAGAAGATTTGGATTTTTCCCTGTTTGGATTCGCGCCACACGAGACAAAAAAGGTAGTCGAAAACATATTCATCAAAGTACTAGCCGACATCGAACAGACTGGCATTCAAGTGGAGATCGGCGAGAAGTCGGATTCTACACGAGGGGGGAGTGGGTACTTTGGGACAGCAACGCTCCAGCTGTTTAATTATGGGCCCATAGGCGTTGAAATTAATATCTCCGGCCGCGATGGCCGAAATGTGAGAGGAGAGGTGGATTCTGTAACCAACGATTTTGTTTCCACCTACACGGTGATTCATCTGCCTCAGCAGGAACTTGTAGAAGAGAAGATTTTTGGAGCTCTCCGCGAGCGCAAAAAACCTCGCGACTACTATGATTTGTATTTCATTATGCGCAAAGGGATGCTATCGAGCGAACAAAAAAGTAAGCTTGCAGAAGTAAAGGCCGAGATTGTATCTGAAGCAGGGAAGATTAATTTCCAAACGGAGCTGGGTGTGTTTTTGCCCGTTGACCAGCAAAGCATTATTCGGGATTTTGCGCGTACGCTTGCCGCCGAAATGGATCGCCAACTCGCATCTTTATAAACTAAAATACACTTTATTATAAAATAGAGTATTATAATAAAATATGAGTGATAGAGTTAATTTACAAAAAGGGCCTGCCTCGCGTCAAGGCGGGTCTGCCTCGCCGAATATGCAAAGCGGGCAAATCGCTATGGCGGCGGTAATGTTTTTTTTGTTTGTTATTCTTGTTATTTTAGGAGCGTATGCAACACTTGCCATCGGTCAGCTCAACGGCGCTTCGCAAATAATAATATCAAAAAAAGTGTATGCAACAGCCGAGTCGGGCGCGGAAGATGCGGCGTTTCGCACTAAATATTTTCGAACTACACTTCATACTCCTTTGGATGTTCCACTCAACAACGGGGTGACTACCATAGCATCCATCGATATTGATCCCGATCACGAAAACGCGACCGATGATTATCTTATTACATCGACGGCTAGGACGTCGTCTGTCTATCGAACAGCTAAAATGCTATTAGAAATCCCCGACGGCTCGCTTCTTGTAGAGGTAAAAGGCGCATTAGAAATCGGTTCGATGGGGTTTGCCACAGGAGGCAACACTAAGATTCAAGGCAATAATATTGATGGCGGCAAGTTTTATTCAAATGGGTCATTTATATCAGGTGGCAGTTCGCCAGATCTTATTGAAGGAGATATTACTTTAGCACAAGGGACTTCAACCGATCCAAGCTTAACACTAAAAACAGACGAAACAACTCCTAGTTCGATGATCTCCCTCGGGATTAACCCAACATACTACGATGTTGCTCAAAAGTTTATAGCACCTTTTACCGGCCAACCAACCAACTTGAGCTTATATATTAGTGGGAGCCAATCAAATACTTTTTTACAGTGTTTCGATGGTTTTTATATTGTTGGTAATAAAATTGTTAGCGGTATTGATTATCCAGATTCTACAAAAGAATATTTTAAAGCTCCAGGTTCGTATGGAGCTCTAACAATTTCTACAACGCCAGGATGGAGGAATATTCCGCTTTTAAAGACCCCGTCTGCAGAGGCACTTACTTCCAATGAACCCTATTGGATTATTATTGATCAACATCTTCCTCGCTCAGCCGCGTGTTTATCCAATAATATACAAATTGGGTCAAAGGCCGTTGATGAGCTGAATCAAGATAGTGATACTTTATATTATAATAATCCAGCTTTTTACTCAGTGTCTCCCACAAATACAGGAATTTATGGTATGCGAGCTGGCACAGATAGATCTATTTACATGCCAAACTATATTTCAACATCGGAGGTATTGGTCGCGGGGGTAGTGGTCGCAACTCCACCCGAGCGCGACATCTCTTTTCAGTTGTCTTTTGGCATTTCAGATAATACTATCGGTGGCACAGTGGCTAGCGATAATGCAACAGTTAAGGGTAATGTTATAGCGGGGCGTATTCGAGGTATCGATATTTGGGGCGAGGCTTTTTATAAGACGGTAAATACGAGCCCGTCTCCAGGGACCCCTAACAATTGGGATTTAGCTATGACTATCGCTGGTGGAAATAAGCCGCTACTAACAAGAATCTGGGAGACTGATAATGACGCCTGCCCGGTTAACATAGTTAGTGGTAATTCGAGCTCAGGTAGCAATGCCCAGTGCGGTGGTTCGGGTTGTAGAGGAATGAGTACAGGTCAACTGTCACCTTATAATCCCGGCTATGGTTATACTAGAACTAATTTTTGCCAGTGTGTTGATGGAGACATTTCAACTGGTAGTCAATCGTTTTGCCACGATCTTGATCAATTACCAAATTTTAATCCTATTACAGATCCTTTAAAACAAATCCCTCCACAGACGCCACTTTTCACCTACCGCAAAGGACCGATAACGGGGCGTATAATTGAAAGAGCCTACAGTGTTGTAACGGGCGGACCATTAAGTTTAGCTTGTTATGGTTGCACCGGAAATTGGGTTAAACAAAAATTGGATGATAGTACTCCCCCACTTGTGAACCCCCCGCTTCCTATTGCAGGGGATCCTGGAGCCCCAGCAGCCTATACATATAGAAAGTATTCTATGTATTTAGATGAGTCGAATGATACTGTTGCAGTACCGGCGGGAAGTAGGTGGGTGGTTGGAGCTCCTCTAAATACATTAGAAATTAATGGTGCTGATTATGGGCACGGCATCGGGACAACCACTTTTCAATTGCCAGCGTATATCAATGGTAATGTGGTAGTAAAAATAACTGCATCAACGGGAGGCAAAATTGAGCTTGCAAGTGGCCCGCCAAATACAATGGTCGACGCCTCTAAACAGCCCTTCATCCTATGGATCAAGGGAAACTTGACACTGCTAAGCTCAGACTTAGATTGTAGTATATCAACGCATCAGCCATACTCGGCATATACTGCTGGTAAGCCAACAGGCATTAAAATATCCGACATTAATGGCAATTCTCCGCCAGATACAAGCTATAGGATATTTGTAGAAGGAAAAGTAAATATTAGTAAACCTTGTGTCGCGCGAGTGTTTTCATCTGATTTACAAAATTATATGCAAATTATTAGTTTACATTCAGGTGTTGGTCCTGTTGCTGGGACTGATTTTGCGATACGGCTTGGTGGGCACCATGAAGGTTCGGCGTTTTATGCTCCGCGCGGAGGCATTGTTCTTGATAGCTCTGGTGGTGATGGAGTTATGAACTTGAGGGTGGCATCTGCAAACTTTTTAAAACTTATTATTGGCTCAACTTTGCGGTATTTGGAAGGCACCCCGCCACCATATTCTGAATTTGGTGGCGAAAGTGCGGTAGGCGCAAATATTCAGAGTTACAAAGAAAGCGAGTAAAAAAATAGAGAGGAGTTGTTTTTGGCGTGGCGCTGTTTTTTTACTGTAGTTTATTTGGAGTGGTTCGAGTGTTCATAGGTCATAGAGAGGCGGAGTAAACTCGAGTTTTTGTGTAATCGTATCAATATGATACGATATAAATACTTTAATAATACAAAAATGATCAAAATATCTACTCGTCAGCAAAAAATTATCGCCATTGTCCTTAAAAAGGAGGGTTCGCAATCTTCGGGCGTGCATGCAGAATTGATAAATCTTGGGGAAGACATATCGCTTGTTACCGTAAAAAGGGTTTTGGCCAAAATGGTTACCGAGGGCTTTTTAGTATCAGTCGGTTCGGGTAGAGGTACAAGCTATCACGTAAGCGCAGTTGGCAGAATATTTGCAGAGGTTGACGCTCATGAATATTGTTCTATTGAGCCAGATAAACGGTATGGTTTGAGCCGTTATAATTTTGGTTTATTGCTTGCTTTGCCGTCAGATATTTTTACCGACAATGAATTAAAAATTTTAAACGATGCAACTGCCGAGTTTGAACAAAGAACAAAAAATTCGCCGCACGCCATTCAGAAAAAGGAACTCGAGCGGCTCATCATCGAGCTTTCATGGAAGTCGTCAAAAATTGAGGGCAATACATATACACTTCTTGATACAGAGAAATTAATCTTGGAAAATAAAGAAGCTCCCGGCCATGACAAAAAGGAGGCTCGTATGATATTAAATCACAAAGATGCTTTTACTTTTATCCGCGAACATACGGTGCAATTCAAAACCATTACGCGAAAAAATTTAGAGGAGTTGCATTCTATTTTAGTTAAAGATTTGAGCGTTGGTTTGGGTCTGCGAAAAAAGCCGGTCGGGGTCATCGGATCTATGTATCAACCGCTCGATACCGTGTATCAAATTACGGAAGCGGTTGATGCGCTGGGAGCGGCGGTTGATCGTATGCGAACTCCCTATACAAAAGCGCTGATTGCTCTTCTTGGCATTGGCTATATTCAGCCGTTTGAAGACGGCAATAAAAGAACAAGCCGGCTCATGGCGAACGCTCTTTTGTTGGCACACGATTGCGCTCCACTTTCGTATCGAAGTATTGATGAAAATGATTACCGCGAAGCAATGTTGGTATTTTATGAATTGAATTCAATTATTCCGTTTAAAAAAATATTCATTGCTCAATATGTTTTTGCATCGCAAAATTATGGGATCCAAAGAAATAATATAGTGTAAGCTTTTTTTATTTTGATAGCTATATACTATAAAGATATGAAAAGGATCATAGGCAAGGTGACGCATTACTACGGCAAAATAGGTGTAGATGCGGTTTTAGCTTGACCGTTAGAAATTAATAGGTAGACTTAATACATGGATGCAGAATTTAAATCAGAATTTAAGAAAATACACAAACGGCTTGATGTACTTGATGATATTGCTCCCGTTGTCTACGGCCTTGAGGAAAAAGTGGAGACTATCTTTGAGCGCGTTAACGAGCTTGGCCACCTTGAACGTCTGGATGAGAAGGTTGAACGCATGCGCGCTGTACTCCGCGAGAAGTTGGGTGTTGAAGTGTAAAATTTTCAAATATCCATAATTACAAAGAAACCGAATGAGTTTTTATTTTTTGTCTATCGGGCAGAAATTAATAGATAGGTTTAGTATAAAGACAAGATAATTAAGTTCGACGCCGAATTTAAAAAAATCATTTGCACACCACTACGATATATCGTAGTAATATATAAGGCATAGTGTGCGCAGTTTGTTTTTAGTCGATCCACGCATTAGTATGCGCAAGCGCCAGTGTACAGTACTATTTGACACGCACACCACTACGATATATCGTAGTGGTACCTATGCCTCACGTTTCTCAAAAACCACTCAAGAAAAAACATTTTCGAAAGATGACAGAAGAGTTCATTCAGGTGCTCGCCAAAATTCGGCGAGGGCGAGAGTTTGAGAATTTTCTTATAGAATTTCTTACTTCTACCGAGCGCACGATGCTTGCAAAGCGCCTTGCGATTATTTATTTAATCAATAAAAAATATTCGTTTGCGAATATTGAGCGGATACTCAAAGTAAGCCCTTCAACGGTGGCGCGGTTTTGGAAAGCAAATCAAAACAATGCATTTTTGGTTATACAAAAACAGATTGAAGCTGATAGGGCAAAAAAAATATTTTGGGATGAGCTCGAGTGGCTTGTGCGCCTTGGCATGCCGCCAATGGGTAGGGGGCGTTGGGGTTTCAATAAAAATAGCAAGTTTATAAAAAAATATAGAAAAGCGTAGAGCTGTAGTGGTATTGTAAGTACTTCGATATATCGTAGTGGTATCGAGATACGATTGCATAAAAAAGTGGGGTGTACAGAAGAAAGGCGGCACACTCAAATTATTTTGAGAAATAGGGTACAATAAAAATGCATGAGCGACAAAAATAATTTAATACGAGGCCAGGCTGCGCTTGGCATGGTATTGTTTTTTGTTTCGCTCTCGCTTATTGTGATCGGTACGTTTGCAACGCTTGGCATCACACAAATTCAAGCCGCCAACGAAGCACTGTTGGCAAAGCGAGCGCTTGCTACTACCGAATCAGGCACTGAAGACGCGCTGTATCGCATGACGCAAGTTGCTTTTGCGAAGCCCGTTGTTGGGGTACCGTATACAGTAACTCTCAACAACGGAGGTACTGCAAATGTAATATTAAATTCTGTTGGTGATCTTTCTAATTTGAGCTATTCAATACAGGTGCAAGGTCAAGCATCAGGTCGCCATCGCAATACAAATATTAATTTTAATATTTCATCTGGATCTGGTCTTGTGCATGTCGACAATCCAGTACAGTCTGGGTATCTTGGTCTAGAAATGTTTAATGGTGCTGGAGTCGTGTCGTCAGAAGGTTCAGGGAAGGGCAGTGTGTTTTCAAATGGAAGTATTTTTGGGGAAAGCGGTGCACCATATGTTGATGGAGATGCGACAGTTGCCATGGGTATTGGTGATGCTCCGTGGCCGTATCTAATGCATAATGAAAATATTACAGATGCAGAAGCAAAGCTTCCTGGCCATTCAATTGATCTTGGGTTTCCTGATGTTTTGCCTTATATCACCATTGCGCAATCATTTGTGCCAAATATAACTGCTGATATTCAATCTGCTCATTTTTTTGTAAAAAAAGTTGGCAATATACAGACTGATTTACTAGTCAGGATTTATGGTAATCAACGCGTAGAATGGTCATTTGATTGCTATTGTTACATTCCGTGTACTGATCTAAGTGATTATTGCGAAGATCTTCCGAAGCAGAGTACTGTTAAGTATTACGGTAGTATTAAAACAAGTCTACTTAGTCAGACTACATACAATTGGGCAATAGTTGATTTTACTAAGACTGGCACGCAAGAGCCGCTTTTTAGCAATGAAAAATATTGGATTGTTTTTATTTCTCAGTGTCCTAGATTAGGATGCTCAGCAGGTACGGCAGGGTGGTCAATCGCCGGTCTTGACAAATATGTATTAGGTTCACAAGACTATTATCTTGTGCCCGACAAATTGCAACATAAAGTAGTGTATTTTGGGCCCGAGCCAGGGCTCGTCGCTTTCAGTGGTGATTTTGGAGGAGGTTGGGGAAATGAGAATAATTATCTTTGGGAAGAAGATATAAATCCTGCCTTCAAAATATTTATGGGAGAGGCGCAGACAAGTATCGATGGATCTGCAGCTGGGGGTGATCTTAATATTGTAGGGAGTGCAAAAGCGCAAGGTCTTTATGGGCTTCATGCTCACGACGCTTATTATAATACGGCCGGGTCTGCACTTTCTAATTTTGCAGTGTTCGCGAATTCGGTTCCATGTGGGGATCTTAGTCCTTACTCTAATGAAGGCTGTCATTATATAAGGGCCGATGATGTAAGTAATCCAAACTATCCGCCATCATCAAAAAATATTGGGCCGTTTGATATGACTAAATATCGAGAATTACGCAAAAAAGCTGCTTCCATGGGCACTACAACGGGGGATGTTATTCTTAATGCATCATTGGGTCAGCGGAACGCAGGAAGTGCCACAACCTATTTGCCCGGCAAGGTAAAACCAGGTGGAACGATTATAAACAAAGGTGTTATTGACGGCGACCTTACCGTAAAAGGTTATGCTCGGCTTGAATTGACAGGTCGTAATTATTCTGGCGGCGCTTCTACGACGTGTCCGTACAATGAACAGAATGGAAAAGCCGGTAAAGAGTGCTACGTGCTAAGAGTAATGGGAGATTTGAACGTTCTCAATAGTGGGGAAATAACGGTAAGCTGTCCGTCCCCGTGTGCCGCTGACGATGCGCCATCAGCTCACATTATAGTCGATGGTAAAATAAAAATTCAAAACAATGCAGATATTCATGGGGTAACGACATCAAGTGGTCAAAGTGGTATGTTTTTAACATCGTACGCGCCCTATGTGAAAAGTCCGTATGCGATCGATTTGCTCAACAACATTTCCGGTTCAGTTTACTATGCAATGCGAGGAGGGATTTTAGTTGAGAACAATATGACTGTAAAAGCAATTGCGGCACCCTTTGTATCGCTACAAAACAACGCTACAGTTACTTTTGACGCAGGTCTTATCAATCCATACAGCGAAGACGGAGGAGTCCAACCAATCGGTGGGATATCAATAACTGATTTTCGCGAGGGCTTGTAGTCTGTGCCTATTGAAAATTTATAAGATGCGGTAAAATAATGCATATGAAGCCGTTTTCGTTTCCATCGATTGGCGTTGATATTTCTGACGAATCTTTCAAATTTTTACGGTTCGAGTGGCGGCGTGGTCGGCGCGAAATTGCATTTTATGGAGATCATGATTTTAAAAAAGGAAGCATCGAGGCAGGCGAGATCATGCAGGCGGCAGATGTGGCAAGTGCATTAAAAACTGCTTTATATCAATATCACAGAACAAGCCCGTATATAATTCTCTCATTGCCCGAAGAAAAAGGTTTTTTGCGACTTATTAAAATGCAAACCGTGCCGTTTGGAGAAATACGACAAGCGCTCGAGTTTCAGCTTGAAGATCATATACCATTTCCACCGAATGAATTATATTTTGATTTTCAAGTTTTGCCACATGGTAGTAAGCTGACAGCCGAGATGATGATTGCCGTAACCGCATATCCTAAAAAAATTATAGATTCATACATTGATGTTATTGAAAAAGCCGGGTTTATACCTGTTGTATGTGAACTCGAATCGCAAGCAGTAGCGCGTGCGGTTGTGCCCGCAGGTTCTCTCGGTGTGGTACTCGTAGGAGACATTGGTCGTACGCGTACAACTTTTTCGATTGTGTATAGGGGTGTTGTACACTTTACATCAACAATTAAAATAGGTGGGCGAGATATCGATACAATTTTAATGGAGTCGTTACATATAGATGCAAAGCAAGCTTCTGAAGTAAAAATTGGTCGAGGATTCGATTTTTCGTCTGAAGACATTATTAAAAGTCTTTCTCCGGCTCTTGGTGTTTTGAAAGAAGAGGCAAAACGGCAAATTAGTTTTTGGGAGCATCGCGCAGAGGCAGGTGAGCAGACAATTACGAAAGCATATTTATGCGGTGGCGATGCACACTTAAAAGGTTTACCAGAATTTTTAGCTACGGAGCTCGGTATATCAGTAGAACGGGCGCGTATCGGTGAAAATATTTTTGAGCTTAATAAATACATTCCTCCTATGAACGCACATAAAATACTACAATACGGGACGGCACTCGGTCTTGCACTTCGTGGAGATGATGATTTATTTATCGAATGAGGCTACATCATGAATTTGCTACCCGAATATTATAAACGAAATTTACAGCTCGAAGCGTGGCGGCGCTTTTTGATATTTTTTGGTACGTATCTTGGAATTGTTGGAATTATTTCGGTGATGCTATTATTGCCATCGTATTTTTTCTTGCAATTTCAAATAGGTATCCTAGAAACACAATTAAAATCAACACAATCGAGCGAAAGTTATCGTAAGACACAGCAAGGAGATCGAAATGTCAAAGCAGCAAATAGCATGGTTGGTGTATTGGTAGGTTTTGAAAGTGCAAAACCAAATATTGTAGTTATCCTCGATGATTTATTAGGTAGAGTTTTGCCTGGGGTGGTGTTGAGTTCGTTTAGTTATGCAGAAAAGCCAGACGGTACCGCACAAGTGCAGATAAGTGGTACTGCAACGCAACGCGATATTTATATTAGTTTCATAGAGAATGTGCGAAAGAGTCGTTTTGTACAGACTGCAATTAATCCTTCGGCGGAAGAATTGAAAAAAGAAACAAATATAGCTTTCAATTTATCATTTATAATTTCAAGTGTAGGAAAATGAAATTACAATTTTTTATAACTATAACTATCGTCGTGTTCGTAGTGGGCTTTCTTTTCGGAGGGTATATATATTTTTGGCAATATGAGGTATCGCCACTTATTGATCGATTTTTTCAAACAAAAATAAATATACAATCATTGAATGATCAAAATAATGCATATCGTGTGAATATTGAGCCTGATTTCGAAAAAAATTCCGAAGATCTTAAAAAAATTCGTAGCGTATTTTTTAAGCCGGAACCTGTATTAAGTTATATTATCTTCATTGAAATGTTAGCAAAACGCAATACTCTCATACATACGATTATTAGTACTCCAACAGCTATTGCACCAAGTTCACAAATTACAGTTTCAGGCACGTATCAGAATATTACGAGGTTTTTACGCGAGATCGAAAATGATTCAATTTTAATTCGGGTGCAGTCAGTCGCATTGCAGGGGAGTGGAGAGAATATGTCGGCAAATATTTTACTAAAATTACAACCGCTATGAAATCCATATTCTCATATTTTAAATTTAATTTAAAAATGCCGCACAAGAAACCTTCTTTTGGGCTTGTGCCAGACAGGAAGCTTATATGGGAGGGTTCAATTGTGTTTTTAGTTTTATTGCTGTCGGGGATGTTGCTTTTTGATGGGTATATATTTTTTGGGAAAGTTCAACAATTGCAGAGTGTTATATATGACGCAAGCGTTGAGAATTCGATTGAGAGTATTCGGAGTGGTCCATTAAATCAGGCGAGAGAAATTTTAGAAAAACGGGCAAGCGCTTTGGAGCATTCTGGAGACAATTTGTCTGTAAAAAATCCATTCAAGCCTTAGATCTATGAGCTATATTTTTGCCACCGTAGTTCTATCTGCGCAACAGAAATTAGCTTGGGCAAGTAGGAACTTGGTTCTGGTGTCTGGGAATTTTATGAAACCAAATAAATTTGTTTCACTGAATATGCAAGAAGGGCGCGCCTCGCGACGACGCGGGCGCGCCTCGCGCTCGCCTCGCGTCGAAGCGGGGCGACGCGGGCAAGCCGCATTTAGCGCGGTGATATTTTTCGTTGTATTATCGCTTATTGTGATCGGAACTTTTGTAGCGATTGGAATTACGCAAATTCAGGCAGCAAATGAATTAATTTTGGGCTCTCGATCGTTTGCAACTTCCGAATCAGGCTCTGAAGATGCATTATATCGTATGTCTCAAGTTACATTTGCAAAGCCCGCACTTGGCACGCCGTATACGGTAGCTCTCAACAATGGCGTAGTAGGTATTACACTTACTGATTCTGATGGTGATCTTTCTACTCTTAGCTATACAATACAAGCGCAAGGTCAAGAATTTGGTCGTTATCGAAATACGAAAGTTAATTTTGATATTGCATCGGGTTCCGGGCTTGTACATGTCGACAATCCAGTACAGATAGGATATTTAGGGCTCCAATTGGGGAACAATTCTGTAGTAAATTCATCTGCGGGGCCGGGGTTGGGCAGTATTTTTTCAGATAGTGATATTGTTGTAGACAGTGGAAGTCCGATTGTTGACGGAACTGCAGTCATAGCAAAAGGAATTGGTAGTTCACCATGGATTTCGCACAATGCCAGCATTACAGATTCCGATGTGGCGACTTGCAATGGTGGTGGGGGTACGGTGTGTAGTTTTAATATAGGAAAAGACGCATCGAATCTCGATGTTGCTCAATCATTTGTGCCAAATATAACAGCCGACATGATTCAGCTGGACGTGTATATAAAACGAGTTGGTGCGATTAATGTTTCATTGCCGGTGTTTATTTATCCAAATCGGCGAGTAGATTCAGCTACAGGAAATGCATGTACTGCAGCAAGTTCATCGTGCCGCGACTTTCCTGCGACGAGCGGGTATGTACAAAGCGGTGTCATTGCAATTTCTGATTTTTATGATTCGGGTGGAAATTTTGAATGGGTTCCGGTTGCTATGAATTATGCTTCGAGCAAACCACTTATTCTGAATGAGAAATATTGGGTTGTGTTTGATTCACCGTGTACGGGGAGCGGGTGTTTGTCGGGTACTGCGGGTTGGCAAGTCGCTGGTCTCGACGGAGGGTACGATGCAGATGCCGATTATTATAGTGTGCCAGACACCTTGCAATACAAAGCACAAATAACTGGCCCACAACCTCTTTTTGTTCAATTCGCAAATTTCAATACACAATTACCAAATGTTGTTGCTTTTAGCGATAGAGATATTGCATTAAAAATTTATTTAGGTAAAACACAAACAAAGATCGATGGCGTTGCAGGCAATCTTAATATATCGGTAGATGCGAAAGCGCAGTATCTTACCGGTATCGATGTAGGAAATGATGCATATTATAATGGTGTTGGTATTGGCGGGTCGCAAGCCGTTACTGCCGCTGGAGTTACGTGTTTGAACACGGCATCAGGCCATTGCAAATGGATGAATTCAACTGATACGAGTAATATCAACCAGCCGCCCGCATCAAAAATAATTGGCCCGTTTAATTTTGCAAAGTATCGCGAGTTGCGAAAGAAGGTGTCATCGCTCGGTACAACCACACCCGGTAATATTTCTCTTACTTCTGGAACGACGTTATTTCCGGGGCCGACGTATTACGCAGGTGTTATTGACGGAGATCTGAATGTAAAGAATGATGCCATACTTGAAATCACTGGCCTTGCTACAAACAGTGTTGGTCAAGATGTTGTTACGGGCAAGTGCCAGTACAATGAAATGAATGGAGCGTTGGGTAAGCCATGTTATGTTTTGAGAATCACAGGAGATCTTACAATTGAAAATAATTCAATAATTAGAATTCATTGCCCGGCACCTTGTTCTGATCCAAGCTCTATTCCGTCCGCTCATATATTGGTTGACGGAACTATTTCTGTCGTAAATAACGCACAGATTTATGGCGCGACAACCACAAACGGGAGCAGTGGGATGTTTGTTACCTCGTACGCAAAAAATGTTGAACCTCCCTATGCGATTGAGCTTGGCAATAATTCATCGGGGTCAGTCTACTTTGCATTTCGAGGAGGTATCGGCGTTAAGAACAATATGCAGGGGAAAGCGCTTGCCGCGGCACGTATTGTACTTGAAAATAATGCAACGGTTACATTTGATTCTGGCTTGATAAATCCATACAGTGAAGATGGTGGCACGCAGCCACTCGCTCAACTTACGATCACGAGTTTTCAAGAAGTTCCGTAGCAATATACCTACCAGCATCTCACAAGATACGCTAAAATAAAGCACATGAAGCCATTTTCGTTCCCATCGATTGGCGTCGATATTTCTGACGAATCTTTCAAATTCTTAAATCTTGGGTTGCGGCACGGTCGTCGCAAGATTATTTTTTCTGGAGAGCATACTTTTAAAAAGGGAAGTATTGAATCGGGCGAGATTATACAGAGTGATGATGTGATACAGACATTAAAGACAGCTCTACATCCATATCGAAAAACTCATCCATATATAATTCTTTCTTTGCCAGAAGAACATGGCTTCTTGCGTCGTATCAAAATGCAGACAGTGCCACAGGAAGAAATACGTCAAGCGCTTGAGTTTCAGCTTGAAGATCATATCCCTATTGCACAAAATGAATTATATTTTGATTTTCAAGTTTTACCTCATGGAAAGAAAGATACTACTGAAATGAATATTGCTCTTACTGCATATCCAAAAAAAATTGTTGATGCATACATTAATGTTATTCAAAAAGCAGGATTTATACCGATTGTATGCGAGCTTGAATCGCAAGCGATTGCACGAGCGGTAGTGCCCTCGAGTTCAATTGAGGCAGTAATCGTGGGGGATATTGGTCGTACGAGAACAACTTTTTCAATTGTGTACCGAGGCATCGTTCAATACACTTCAACTATTAAAGTTGGTGGGCGCGATATTGATTTAGCGTTGCAGGAGTCGTTACAGGTAAGCCCCCAGAAAGCTTCTGAAATTAAGATCGATCGAGGGCTTGATTTTTCTTCCGAGGAAATTATTAAAGGTTTGTCGCATATTTTAACAGCACTGGAAGATGAAGCAAAAAAACACATTAATTATTGGGAACATCTAACGCAAACAGGAGAGCCACAAATTACAAAAATATATTTATGTGGGGGCGATGCGCACTTAAAAGGGTTGCCAGAATTTTTAGCAACTGAGTTGAATCTGCCAGTTGAGCGTGCGGATATTTGGAATAATATTTTTAAGCTCAACCAATATATTCCTCCGATGTCAGCGCATATGTCACTTCAATATGGAACGGCACTTGGTCTTACCCTTCGTGGTGGAGGCAATGTATTTGAAAGTCATCATGAAATGTCGAATCTCTTGCCAGAAAATTATAAAGCTGATTTACGATTTGAAGTGTGGCGCCGTTTTTTAATATTTGTCGGGGCGTATAGTGGGGTTGTTGGGGTTATCGCAACGATATTACTTTTGCCATCGTATTTCTTCTTGCAATTTCAAATTGGTGCTCTTGAATCGCAATTTTCATCTATGAAATCAAATGAAACATATACAGTAATACAAAGAGGCGAAAAAGAGGTTGATAGTGTCAACAATGTAGTGAATGCGTTTATGAGTTTTGAGGGCGCAAAACCCAAAATTGTAGCCCCCGTAGAAGATTTATTGGGGCGGGTAGTTCCAGGAATTGTATTGAACACTTTTTTATATAATGAAATGGCCGACAATACAGCGCAAATAAAAATCGGTGGCACAGCAATTCGTCGAGATATATATCTTCAGTATATAAATAATTTACAAAAAAGTTCTTTTGTAAAGACGAAAATTATTCCCACGCCGACAGATTTAGTAAGTGAAGCCAAGGTTGCATTTGATTTGCCATTTGTTATTTCACTGTCAATTCAATGAGAGAACGATTTTTTAAAACTCTTGCCGTCGTTGTACTGTTTGTCGGCGTGATTTTTGGTAACTATTTTTATATTTGGCGATATCATGTCGTATCGCTCGCTGATCGATTTTCTAATGCTAAAAGAAATATTCAAGAATTGAATGAAGAAAATGATATGTATCGCAAAAACATAGAGCCCAGCCTTTTACATAGTGCTGAAGATATAAAAACGGCTCGCGGTTTATTTTTTAAGCCAGATCCGTTACTGGATTTTATTTATATTGTTGAAACTTTAGCAAAGCGCAATAATCTTGTACATGCGATTGCGGCTGTTCCGACAGCTGATACGACCAGTTCACAAATTTCAGTGACGGGGTCGTACCAGAACATAATTCGTTTTTTAAGAGAAATTGAAAATGATGCGCTCTTAATTCGAGTGCAATCAGTTGCATTGCAAGGAAGTGGGAAAGAAATGACGGCGAATATCTTGATCAAACTAAAATCCTTATGATATCCATATTTACATATTTTAAATTACACTTTACAAATCCTCATAGAAAACAAATGTATGAGTTTGCACCTCGCGCAAAAATTATATGGGAAATTACAATTGTGTGTTTGGCGGTTCTCTTTTTTGCGGTATTACTCTTTGATTCATATATATTTTTTGGAAAAATTCAACAGTTGCAAAATGCTACATATGATACGAGTGCCATGAATCCACTCGAAGACATAAAAAGGGGTCCATTAAATCAAATGAGATCACTGCTTGAAAGCCGTGCGAATGCTTTAAAGCATTCAGGCGACAATTTGCCTGAGAAAAATCCATTTCAACCGTAAAGCTTCACAGTGTGGATAAAACCGCGTAAGATGATTTGTAGTAACAAAAAAAGTCCACCCCCGACGCACTATTAATATAAAATTGAAGTCGGGGCTCCGATCCCGATGCCGACTCTAGGTCGGGACGTCGGCGCCGAAGCGTCGGAGTGGATAGATAAAATATATAGGCCCCTGTAGCTCAATGGATAGAGCCACGGACTTCTAAGCCGTTGATGTAGGTTCGATTCCTACCGGGGGCACAGTCGGAACGATAGTATAAATAAAAATATTCATGAACATCGCGTGGCAATCTAAAACAGTACCTGAAATATTTCAGGAGTTAAATTCTGGCGAACATGGTTTAAGCATAGAAGAGGCCGCAAAACGCTTAAAAGAGCACGGCTTTAATAGGCTTCCAGTAGGAAAAGTAGACAGTCATTTAATTATTTTTTTACGGCAATTTCAAAGCCCACTTATTTATATACTTCTCGCGGCGTGTGTAGCAGTTTTTATAACAGGAGAGGTTGTAGACGGATCAATTATTTTGGGGGTTCTTTTTTTTAATGCCGTTGTTGGGGCAATCCAAGAAGGTAAGGCTCAAAATACTCTTCTTGCTCTTAAAAAATTTACCGAAACAAAAACAACAGTAGTTCGCGAAGAAAAAGAACTCATTATATCCGATGAAGAAATTGTATTGGGCGATATTTTTATTTTGAATGAGGGTGAAAAGGTTCCTGCAGACGCCAGAATTATTGAGTCTACAAATCTTAAAATCGATGAAGCGACGCTTACCGGTGAGTCAGAGCCAACACACAAAACAGCTGAAGTGCTCGAGAGGTCGGGTATATTAGCAGCAGATCAGAAAAACATAGTATTTAAAGGGACTCACGTTGTAGCTGGTAATGGTAGAGCGATTGTTGTTGCGACCGGCATCAACACCATGATTGGGAGAATTTCTAAGGAAATTATAGCGATTGATTCCGAAATTCCTCTTAAGGCAAATATTCGCCATCTTTCTCGTCTTATTATAATAGTTGTTGCGAGCATTAGCTCATTTTTATTTGTGCTCGGCATTATTTCAGGTGAATCAATTCATAAAATGTTTGCAACGGTTGTTTCTCTTGCTGTTTCAATTATTCCAGAGGGTCTTCCCATTGTTATGACATTAGTTCTTGCAACTGGCGTATGGAGAATGTCAAAACACAATGCGTTGGTAAAAAATCTTCAAGCAGTTGAAGCATTAGGGCAAGCAAGCATTATTGCGGTGGATAAGACAGGTACGATCACAAAAAATGAGATGGTAATTCAGAAAGTATATGTTGATGGAAAATTTTTTGAAATCGGAGGAGTGGGGTACGAATCGACAGGAGAGATACGATTACATGAGAGTGTGGTTGACTCTGTTAACCATCCAGAGTTAATTTTCACCGGAAAAATTGCAGCATTTTGTGCAAGCGCTCATGTTGTGTTCCTAGGAGAGGAAAAAGCATGGCGTGTTTCGGGAGACCCAACCGAAGCTGCGATGCTTGTTTTCGCACAGAAGCTTGGTTTTTATAAAGACGATGTAGAAAGAGAGTCTCCGTTAGTCGGAGAAATTCTATTTGATTATAGATTAAAATATCATGCGACAGTCCATGATGTCGGCGGTAAAAAATTTTTGACAGTTGTCGGCGCGCCAGAAGTAATTCTAGAGCGTTCTCAAAAAATATGGCGATCTGGCAAGAGTCACGCTTTATCGGATAAAGAAAGAAAAAATTTAGAAGCTGTTTTTTCTAATCTTTCAAAAGATGGACTGCGAGTAATTGCAGCTGCTGAAGTTCACGAAGTATCGGGGGTAGTTACTCCAGAAGAGGTACGAGGGCTTACTTTTGTAGGTTTTTTTGGGATGAAAGATGGACTTCGGTTTGGGGTTACCGAAGCCATACAAAAGGCAACTGCCGCAGGCATTCGAGTGGTCATGATTACGGGAGATCATAAAATTACAGCCAAAGCGGTTGCCAAGGAAGCAGGCATTTATAATGAAGGTGACACAATTTTTACGGGGCAAGATTTAGACGCTTTTTCGGATGACGAGCTCTCTGGGAAGCTTGGAAGAACTTCGATATTTGCTCGTGTTACCCCAGAGCATAAATTAAGAATTATTAGGGCGTATAAAGCCCGTGGAGAAACGGTGGCAATGACCGGAGATGGCGTTAATGATGCTCCTTCTCTCGTTGCCGCAGACCTTGGTGTTGCCATGGGTAAGATTGGAACAGAGGTTGCGAAAGAAGCTTCAGACATTGTGCTGTTAGATGATAATTTTGAAAGCATTGTTTTTGCGGTAGAAGAAGGGAGAAGTATTTATAAAACGATTAAAAAAGTAATTCTTTATTTATTTTCTACAAGTTTGGGGGAGGTGTTAACCATTACTGGTGCATTAGTGCTTGGGTTTCCGCTTCCGCTTTTGCCAGCACAAATTATTTGGCTTAACTTTGTTACCGATGGTTTTCTTGATGTAGCACTTGCCATGGAGCCAAAAGAAGAAGGACTATTACGAAGCAATTTTGAGAGGCCAAAAAAATATCTTGTAGATTCGCTTATGATGCAAAGGATATTTATTATGGGTTTTGTTATGATGGTAGGTGCATTATTTCTTTTCAAAGAGTACTATGCGGTAGATATTGTAAAAGGCTGGACAATGTCGCTTACGGTTTTAGCGATTTTCCAATGGTTTAATGCATGGAATTGTCGACATGAGTCAAAATCAATTTTTCAACTAAACCCATTTTCTAACAAATATTTAATAGGGGCGACAGGTATGGTCATGTGTTTACAGTTTTTGGTAATATATAATCCTGTCATGCAAAAGTTTTTACATACAACATCGCTTACAGGAGTAGAGTGGCTTACGATCATTTTAGTTGCATCGTCTATAATTTTTGTTGAGGAATTAAGAAAATATTTTTTTCGGAGAAAAGCCATGATGGTATGAAAAAATTATTATTTAAGATATAATACAATAGGTATGAGCGAGCGAAAACCGGAATTGTATTTTTTGTTAGCCTCTCTTTTAGGGACTTTTATTTTAGCTTTTTTAATTTTTCAACCCTTTCTGTATGCGCTTGTTTTGGCGATGGTTTTTGCGACTGTTTTCCACCCAGTGTATAAAAAAATAGTTACTATTACTCATGGCTGGCAGAATCTTTCGGCATTCGCGACAGTACTCATTGTTGTAGTTCTTATTTTTACGCCGATCATATTTTTGGGAATGCAAATTTTTCAAGAAGCCGAACAGCTGTATATTGTTCTCGCTAATGATCACAAAAGGGATGTGGTTTTAGATGCGGTGAGTGCTTTACAAAATAATTTACAAAAATATTTCCCTTTCGTACAAGAATTTTCTTTCAATATTGATCAATATCTTAGACAATGGCTCAGTTGGCTCCTTGGGAATCTCGGTCTTGTATTTGAGAGTTTTACGAATATTGTGATAAGCTCACTTCTATTTTTAGTTGCTTTGTACTATTTGCTGAAAGATGGGCAGAAATTAAAAATGGCTCTTGTTTATCTAAGCCCACTTTCGGATGCTGACGATGAGGCAATTTCGCGGAAGCTTGGAGTGGCGGTGAATTCAGTAATGAAAGGAAGTCTTTTGATTGCTTTGATCCAAGGAGTGCTTACTTCGATCGGCTTTGCAATTTTTGGAATCCAGAATGTTGTTCTATGGGGAAGTGTAGCAGCTATTGCAGCACTTATCCCGGGAGTTGGTACTTCGCTCGTGCTTGCTCCGGCTATTTTATATCTTTTTCTTAAGGGAGATGTAGCCTTTGGCGTCGGTCTTGCGATATGGGGAGTAGTGGCAGTGGGTCTTATTGATAATTTCTTGGGCCCAAAGTTAGTTGGGCGCGGCATGCAGCTTCATCCATTAATTATTTTGCTGTCTGTTTTGGGCGGTCTGGGGTTGTTTGGGCCTATTGGTTTCTTGCTGGGGCCGCTTGTTATGAGCTTGCTTTTTGCTTTGTTAGATATATATTCTTCTTTGATGAAAAAAGAATAATCTACACTCACATTTCAAAAACGTTTACAGCACACAAGGGCTATTGACAAAAAATCTTTATTGTAGTAAAATACGCTCTTAGATGTAACCCCCGGAACCAAATAGCGGATAAGAGGGGCTAAACTCTATCCAAAGGAGGTTCTAATGGAGAACTCGGCAATTAGGAAGATGCTGTTTCGGTGTTTTGCGATCGAGGTAGTTGGGTGGCTGATCCTTGAGGCGGTGGTAGTAATTCTGAAAGGAGGATTTTATCGGTGGGGCTTGGATTACAATCTTGTGTATTTCCAAGCGCCAGACTCTGCAGAAAGGCTCGTTTTCTTGCAGTTTCTGGTGTTTGGATTCCTGGCAAGTGGGCTTGCCAGCAGCCCCGCGTGGTTGCTTCTTGTAACTGGAGGAGTCGCATGGTGCGCCCACGCGTACCAGTTGCCTACGGGAGATTTTTTCCCAACGTTGATGTTCGATGCCGACGATGGGTCGTCAGAGGCCGCGGTAGGAGTTGTCATGGGTTTTGTCTTCTTGCTGACGTGGCTCTCCATTCATTACGGTAAAATTCGGCGACAAAAACAAAAAAACAAGCAAAAAGAAAAGGAGTAGTGAGAGATAAGGAAAGCCCGCCCCTACGGAATCAATGGGGCGGGCAGTTTTTTTTAATATCTGATTCTTATTGTAGTTCGCGTAATTTTTTATATATGTCGAATGCGCTTTGAGCTCCGTTTATGGCGCGATGAGGTATTGGTTCTTTAGGAATTCCAAAATAGGTACACAAACTTGAAAGGCCGAGACCGGTTATGTCTTCTTTGTTTTTTAATTTCTCGTGCGCAACAGTAAATAAATCAATCGAACGGTGTCCAAAAGGATTTTTAATGCCCGTTTTCTTAAATGCTTCAAGTAAAAATATCCAGTCGTAGGGGCTACACCATGCGGCAAAGATGCAATCTTTTGTTACTTCTAGATATTTTGTAAGCGCATCATGAAGTGTTAGCGCGTTTTCCCAATCCTTTTCAACATAGCCTGCAATAGCGAGACTCTCGCCAGAGGCGTTCTCAAGGTGTTCCGGTTTTATTTTCGATTCAAATCGTGTTATTTCATTCATTGTTTCGCCACCTACAACAATTACGCCGACTTCGATTATTTCGTGGAGGGTTGGATCAAGGCCGGTAAATTCGAAATCAGTTATTGCTATGTTTTTTATCGGTAATGACATACTGACAAGATTAGAGCCCAGTAATGAGGTGAAAAATGGCAGTACTAATTGGGCTTATGACCCAAGAGAAAAAGAAGATGAAGACAATAAGTAAAACCCACCCCATTGATTCAAAACGCAATAATGCGTCTGCAAATCGATATGGCACAATGGCGGCGAGAACCTTTGAGCCATCGAGTGGAGGAATTGGTACAAGATTGAAGACAGCAAGAATAATATTAATAAATGTAATATTTGCCGCAATAGTTCCAAATGCTTGCAGGGTGGCGAGAGGTATAAAAGTAAATACTCCAAGATTTGCTACACGAATCAAAAGGCCAAAAACAATTGCGATGATGAGATTTGAAAGTGGGCCTGCAAATCCAACGAGTGCCGGCCCCCATTTTTGATTTCGAAGATTGTATGGGTTGTATGGTACTGGTTTAGCCCAGCCAATGAGGAATGGGCTATTGGTCATAATAAGTAAGAGTGGCAGTAAAATTGATCCAAATGGATCGAGGTGAGGTATTGGATTGAGTGTAAGCCGCCCGTGGTATTTTGCGGTTTTGTCGCCGAGTGTGTACGCCATTGCCCCATGCGATACTTCATGGATAACGACGGACATAAGAAGAATGATTATTTGAAATATAGTGTCAGTTGCGTTTGTCATAGGGTTATGATATAAATAATTTGATTTATGGCTAAAGTTTGTGCGACATGTGGAAAGGGTTCAAGAATGGGTGGGCATCGTAAACTCCTGCGCGCTCATTATAACCCAACAAAGTGGGAACGGAAACAACCCAATCTTCAGTGGGCTACTTTGCCTGTGCGCGCAGGTTCAAGTGCAACTTCTCGAGTTAAGGTTTGTACTGCGTGTATTCGAAAAAATAAACAACAAGTTGTAGTAAAGAAATAGAGCGGAGTGTAGCCCTGACGCACTATTTTATCAATAATGAAGTCGGGGTTCCGACTGGAACGTCGGAATATACCGGCAGTACGCATGCATGGCCCGCACCAAATATCGGGGTGTCGTATAGTGGTAGTACGCAAGCATGGGGTGCTTGTAGCGGGAGTTCAATTCTCCCCACCCCGACCATTTTTATTTGACTCGCACGCTCGGCTTCCGTAGTGTACGTATGGAGCCTTGAACAAATACACATAAAAGGAGAAAATAGAGCCTATGACTCCATTTAAAACTTTACTCGATGAACTTCAGGGTGGCATTGAGCTTGCTCTCCCTGTCGAGATCGAAGAGCTATACGGTGGGCCACTTGCATTTTTGTCTCCGCGCGATCCTGATTTACCACGCGTAATCGCGTGCTGGGTAGAAAGCGCTGATGGCATTATCTCGTATTCCGATATTCCAGGAAGCGAAGGAGGTAATCTCATCGCAGGCGGTTATGAAAACGATCGTTTTTTGGTGGCGCTTCTTCGTACGGTCGCCGATGCTCGGCTTTTCGGCAGGGGCACGCTTCATATGGAACGCGATGGCACTGGAACGCCACAAGATATTTATCCAGAGGGTGCTGAGTTGCTTGATGCCGCGAGAAGTTCTCTTGGTAAACCGAAAGAAACAACGAGCGTACTTGTTACTCTGCAAGCGGAGATTCCTTTGAGTGCAAATATTTTTCATGCATCCGATGTTCGCAATATTATCTATACCATTGAGTCGAGTGTTGGTAAGTTGCTCAATATTCAAAAACATGAAAATACCACTGTCAAAGCATTTGCCCCGAGTGAGTTTGAGCGTAAGGTTCTTGTGGATCTCAAGCGCGAGTATGGTATCAATCTTTTACTCATCGAAGGCGGGCCGACAGTATGGGGGTCGTTTATGCGGTATATTGATGAGTTCTTTATTACGCTCTCACCTCGTCTTGTAGGGAATACTCGCGCGGTTGCACGACCAACACCAATTCAAGGTGTGCTCTTTGATCCGAAGACATCGCCAAAGCTCGCACTTTCTAGCGTAAAGCAGAGCGATGATTTTCTCTTTTTACGCTATATACAAAAGTAGCACCGAGCCAGAGGAATGTTTCCCTCCGGCTTTTTTTTATTTCCATTGCGAGTCACGGCAGGCCGTTCTATTATAGAAGATATGAAAGGTATCTCAGCGTATTCTTTAGCTCCGCTCTTGATTAGCATTATTGCGGTTTTGCTAAGTACATTTTTCTTAACTGCTCCATGGCCTGATTATAATGCTTCCGTGTGGGATTCGATTATTCAAGATGCCCTGCCCATATACGTGAGTGCGGTTGCTGTTTTTGGTATTGCTGCGGTTGCGCATATTGTTTTGAGTCCAAAGAAAAAATATAATCTTCTTGCAAATTTATTCTATATAGCTGCAGGCGTTGCCCCGGCGTTAGTGGCAGCATTTGGCACCGCATTTTTTTGATACTTGTTTGCGTTGAGTTCTCGGTATATTCTGAGGTCAAAGCACTTTGAATTGAGTTAAAACAATACTCGAAAAGGGGGCGATATGAGGATCCTTGTTGCTAGTTGGCCTTCAAAATGGGCAGAACGAATCAAAGAGCTAATCAAGGTTCATTTTCCTCATGCGGAAGTTGTGTTGGTGCACAGTAAAAATTGTCAAAAACCAATGACACTGTACACGAAGTGCATTATGCGTGAGACGGGTGAACAAAAAATCTATAGGGAAGAGATTCAATATGGCTCTATGACGTGTTCTGTTATGGAGAAAGCGCGAGACGAGCGTAAATTTGATCTTTTTGATTTGAGTACTGATTTCGGGTTTCGCCCCGTTGCAGAATGTATTCGGGCGATTAGGCTTTGGCCAAAATACCGTTTTACGCCAACGATCATTCATTCGGCGGGCGATCCTATAGAGCTTGCTCGAGCTGAGAAACTTGGTGTTACGCATGTAGTCTCTGGATACGACATTTCTCCAATCGTGAGCATCCTTAATTCTCTCGAAAGAGAATCGGAGGTGAGGCTATGAATCTTCTTGAATATATCAAAGATCCGATCAACGGGTTTGTACTCGTCCTTTCGGGCATTTTGGTTTTGGGGTTGTGGCTTCTATATGGTCGCCAACCAAAAAGATCGATCGACAGCGCATCTCAAACCAAACGCAAAAAATCACGCAGCGCATGGTTGTGCGACGAGTCCGACGATAATATGTATTAGCAAAAGCGCAGCGGCTTGCTCACCCAGGCCGCTTTTTCTTTTATACAAGCATTATTTGCGTTTTGCGGCAATTTGATAAACGTGCGATCTGTGCGCAATAATTAAAATTTTCACAAGTTTCTTTTCAATACGAAAAACAATACGGTAGTCGCCAACGCGTAGTTTGCGATACCCTGCAAGCGATCTTCGAAGTGGATGCCCAAAAACTTCTGGCTTTGTTTCAAGCTTTGATTCTATAGATCGTTTTATTTTTACACACCATGTTTTATCAAGAGCAGGAATATCTTTTGTAACAACGAGCTCGTGGTAGACGATTGTAAAATTTACATCCACGCCTTTTTGTGGGGGATGAATTTTGATTTCTTTGTATCGCGCGTGGTGGCGAGTGTATCCCACACTTGATCCTCTTCTGTTTCTAGCGCAGCCCGAAGAAGGTCAGCCGCTTTGGTGGCTTCGGGCATATCATCCCGACGAGCGAGTGCGTCAATTGCGCGCTCCATGTCAGGAGAAAGGCTAATATTGATACGTTTTTTTGTCGTTGGCATATCCGTAGTGTATCAAAAGTGTATCACCGCTGTCAACGCTCAGAATTGTTGATAGTCGCATTTTTGTGTATTGAAAAAAAATACTCACAGTGATAACGTTGTATTGGATGTCTTTACATTAACTCACACAGGAGGGATTTCACATGGTTGATCGCTGTAGAGTACAGATCGATATTCCAGAACGAGCTATATCAGTGGTTGATGAGTTACAAAATGCTTATGGTTGTAGTTCTCGCGCCGAGTTGTTCAGGCTAGGTCTCGGATTACTCAAAACAGTTGTCGGATGTATATCGCAAGGAGGAAGGGTTTTGATTATCGCTCCTGGCGAGCGAGATTGTGAAATTGTTCTCCCAATTCTTACCTTCTAAATTGTAGCAGTGGCGGCTCGTTCCCTCGGGCCGTTTTTTTGGTATAAAAGATTGACGGCTGGCAGTTTCTTTGGTATCCTCGAGAGTACTTATTTAGATATGCCAACAATTCAGCAATTAGTACGACATGGCAGAAAACTAGTGCCGGAAAAGGCAAAAGCACCGGCTCTTCGTTTTGGCTTCAATACGATTCACAACAAGCGCGTGTATTATCCTTCGCCGTTTAAAAGAGGCGTATGTATAAAGGTAACAACACAGACTCCTAAAAAACCGAACTCTGCTATTCGTAAAGTCGCTCGTGTGCGTCTTACCAATGGCATGGAAGTAACAGCGTACATTCCTGGCGTTGGTCATAATTTGCAAGAACACTCCGTCGTTGTAGTGCGCGGTGGCCGAGTAAAAGACCTGCCGGGTGTTCGCTATCACATTGTTCGTGGTGTGCTCGATGCAACAGGCGTCGAAGGGCGCAAACAGGGTCGCAGTAAATATGGTGCGAAACGCCCGAAGTCAAAATAGAAAGGCAAAATAATCAAAAAATAATTCATTATGCGAAGAAAACGAAATTACAAACGCGATATCGCGCCTGATCCAAAATATGGCGATTTTTTGTTGGCCAAATGTATCAACTATTTAATGTGCGATGGCAAAAAGTCTGTAGCTCGCCAAGTCATGTATGACACAATCGAAGAGATCGCGCGCATGCAAAAGGAAACTGATCCGGTTGCACTCTTTAATCTTGCGATTAACAATGTGGGCCCTCAAGTTGAGGTAAAAAGCCGTCGTGTTGGTGGCGCAAACTATCAGGTACCACGCGAAGTGAGGGGCGAGCGACGCATTGCGCTTGCGTTTCGTTGGCTTATCGCCGCAAGTCGCGCAAAAAAAGGAAAGCCAATGGCAAAGAAATTTGCTGAAGAACTGGTGCTTGCAAGCAAAAATGAAGGTTCCGCAATCAAAAAGAAACTCGATACTCATCGAATGGCTGAGGCAAACAAAGCTTTCGCACATTTTTCCTGGTAACACTATATGCGCGCGTATCCATTAGAACGAACTCGTGATATTGGTATTATTGCCCATATTGACGCAGGAAAGACGACTGTTTCAGAACGGATTCTTTTTTATACGGGTGTCTCACATAAAATCGGAGAAGTGCATGAAGGAGAGGCGGTTATGGACTGGATGGAACAAGAGCGCGAGCGTGGTATCACCATCACATCGGCTGCTACAACCTGCTCGTGGATTCACACACAGATGAGAAAACCCCGACGCCCCGAAAAAACGGGGGTCGGGGCTCCGACTGAAGCGTCGGAGGAAAAATTAACAAAAGAAAACGAGTACCGCATAAATATTATTGATACTCCCGGCCACGTCGATTTCACAGTAGAAGTTGAGCGCTCTCTTCGAGTACTCGATGGAGGGGTAGTTGTTTTTGATGGTGTCGCTGGCGTTGAGCCTCAATCGGAAACAGTGTGGCGCCAGGCAGATAAATACAAAGTGCCGCGTATTTGTTTTATAAATAAACTTGATCGCACTGGCGCGTCATTTGATAATAGTTTTGGTTCAATTTTGGAGCGCCTTACTCCAAATGCTGTTGCCTTACAATTTCCAATAGGTCTCGAAGATCATTTTGAAGGTGTTGTTGATTTGCTACGAATGAAGTCATATCGTTTCTCGGGCGAGCACGGTGAAAAAATCACCGAAGGTGAAATTCCAGAAAACATGAAAAAAGATGCAGACGAGAAGCGTCATCTTTTACTCGAACGCATTATAGAAACAGACGATACCTTGACCGAACAGTATCTTGAAGGAAAAGAAATATCGCTCGATGCGTTAAAGCGTGCGTTGCGCACTGCAACGATTGCCTACAGACTCGTTCCTGTTTTTTGTGGCTCAGCGCTCAAAAATAAAGGCGTTCAACTTGTTCTTGATGGTGTACTTGATTATCTTCCAAGCCCAGTTGATATGCCGGCAATAAAAGGCAAAGATCCAAAAGACGATTCAGATATTACGCGCGAGATAAAAGATGATGCCCCATTTTCTGCGCTTGCATTTAAATTGCAAACCGATCCGTTTGTAGGTCAGCTAACCTATTTTCGGGTGTATTCAGGCACGCTTACTGCGGGCTCGTATATTTATAATGTAACCAAAGATCAAAAAGAGCGTGTAGGTAGAATTCTCCTCATGCATGCAAATCATCGTGAAGAGGTAAAAGAAATGTATGCAGGCGAAATCGGCGCTATCGTTGGGCTCAAAGGCACCACCACCGGAGATACTCTTTCTGATCCTGATCATCCAATTATTCTCGAAAAAATTGTGTTTCCAGAACCGGTTGTCGATCTTAAAATTGAGCCAAAAACAAAAGCTGACCAAGAGCGCATGGGCATGGCACTCAAACGCCTCTCTGATGAAGACCCGACATTTCGCATTAGTTCAAACTTAGAAACTGGCGAAACAATTATTTCTGGCATGGGAGAATTGCATCTTGAAATTATCGTTGACCGCATGAAGCGCGAATTTAAAGTAGAAGCAAATGTTGGCAAACCACAAGTAGCATACAAAGAAACAATTCGTAAAATTGCGGAGGCAGAAGGCAAATACATTAAACAATCAGGTGGTCGTGGGCAGTACGGGCACGTGCGCGTTAGAGTAGAACCACAAGAGCGCGGTAAGGGATTCGCGTTTGAAAACGAGATCAAAGGAGGCGTTGTTCCGCAAGAATTTATTTCAGCGATTCAAAAAGGTGTTCGTGAAGCGCTTGACCGTGGTGTTATCGCTGGTTTTCCGCTGGTAGATATTTTGGTCGCCGCATACGATGGCTCGTACCACGAAGTTGATTCGAGTGAGGCCGCATTCAAAATTGCAGGATCCATGGCATTGCAAGAAGGGGCGCGTCGCGCAGATCCGGTGATTCTCGAGCCAGTCATGAAGGTAGAAGTTATTGTGCCCGCCGATTTTATGGGCACCGTTACGGGAGATCTCAATTCAAAGCGTGGTCGTATTGAAAAAATGGAAGACCGCCTTAATTTAAAAGTGATTGATGCGCGTGTGCCACTTTCAGAAATGTTTGGATACGTAACACACCTGCGAAGCATGACTGAAGGCCGCGGTTCTTATACTATGGAATTTGGTTCATACGAGGAGGTTCCTAAGAATATAGCCGAGCTGATTAAAGAGGGGAAGAAGTAGAAAATATCTTTATGGACGAAGAAAAGGCGCTTTTTGCCGATGAAGTTACAAATGAAGACATCGATTTAGAGCAACTTCCGCTCGAAATGCTTCCAGTATAAGGTTTATCCGCCTACGGCGGGCGAATTGACAAGTCGCGTACATTTCGCTATCATTTAGTTTATATTTATATTATTCATTAACCATTTACATAGAGAAATATGGCAACAGAAAAATTTGAACGCTCGAAGCCGCACCTCAATGTAGGAACTATTGGTCACGTTGACCACGGTAAGACCACATTGACGGCTTCAATTTTACACTGCTTGGACCTTGCAGGAAATAAGGTTCGCAAAGAAGACGTCTCGCAGATCGATAATGCTCCGGAAGAGCGCGCTCGAGGGATTACAATTGCACTTCACCACTCAGAATACGAGACGGCAAAGCGTCACTATGCGCACATCGATGCTCCGGGACACGCCGACTACATTAAAAACATGATTACCGGTGCCGCTCAGATGGACGGCGCAGTACTTGTGGTAGCCGCAACTGATGGCCCAATGCCACAAACTCGCGAACACATTTTGCTCGCTCACCAAGTAGGCGTGCCGACAATCATCGTCTTTTTGAACAAATGCGATGCAGTTGACGATCCAGAACTTATTGACTTGGTTGAACAAGAAATTCGTGAATTACTTACAAAATATGAATACCCTGGCGACACTGCTGTCATTATTCGCGGTTCTGCACTCAAGGCGTTAGAGGCAAAAAGCAAAGATGATCCAGCCGTAAAGCCAATTTTGGATTTGGCAGATGCGCTTGATAATAGCATTCCTGATCCTGTTCGTGATTTGGACAAGCCGTTCTTGATGCCAGTCGAAGACGTATTCTCAATTGAAGGCCGAGGTACGGTAGTGACCGGTCGTATCGAGCGAGGTGTTGTGAAAGTTTCTGAAGAAATCGAGATCATTGGTATGAAAGACACACAGAAGACAACGGTTACTGGCATTGAAATGTTTAACAAATCACTCGATGAAGGTCGAGCAGGCGACAATGCTGGTCTTTTGCTCCGAGGTCTTAAGAAAGAAGATGTTGAACGCGGCCAAGTGCTTGCAAAGCCAGGTT
>JBBTUF010000042.1:0-12594 GCA_038063855.1 Patescibacteria group bacterium | reverse complement strand
AAATTCAATTGATTTATATGGATTTAAAAAGTTTTCCACACCTTTTCATAGCCCCCCCCAACGGGTTTTGCCAATTTTACAGAAGCTTAAAAACATATATTTGTTATGGTATGAGTACTATCAAGCGTTGCCTAAATTACATAGACATTCGCTCGGTCAAAGGATCGACGACCTCTTTGTTGAAATTATAGAATGTGTAGCGGCTGCAGCCTTCCTTACAAAAGAAGAAAAACATCCATACATTCGCCTTGCCATAAGAAAGCTGGATACGTTGAATATACTTCTTATGGTTCTTTGGGAAACAAAATCACTGGATACTAAAAAATATACTGCTCTTGCCCTGAAAGCCAACGAAGTAGGAAAAATGCTTGGCGGATGGAACGGGCAGCTATTAAAATCCCTCGAGCAAGCTCGGGATAAACAAAACTCTCCCAAGAAAGAGGGAGAGAAATGAAAAGAGTTGCGAGCCGCGCCGCCGGGTTGTTGACGTTCCAGTCGTTGTCGAGCCAGTTGTAGTTCCAGTTCCACCTGCCGTCGTTGAAGTAGATGTAGCGGACGTACAGATTGCCATCGGAGTTGCGGTAATGTAAGGCGTGCCATCCATGTCACCACCCGTCGATCCGCCAGCTGGCGGACTCTCGAGATTGAATCGTATCCGGCATCTATAATGCCTTAGCGCGCGATACCAAGTATCTTCATTTTTTATGAAGTGTCTACATACACCACTCTACCCAAAACCTTGATCGTGGATACTCCGGGTGTACGGATACTGGGTTCGGTAGCGGGAAACCTTGATCTCCCACATATTCACCTACTGCCACTGAATATTTTAGCATAAAAAGTAAAGACCCTGCATCCATAATGGACACAAGGCCGAAGTTCTGCGCTTCCGTCAGCTGACGGACTTCCTTAGCGCTTAATGATTTCGAAAGACTAAGTTCAAAGGATCTAAGGAAGACCCAAGGTTCTTAGTTTCGAGCGCTAACTTGCGAGCCGCGCCGCCGGGTTGCCGACGCGCCAGCCGCGGTCGAGCCAGCGGTAGTCCCAGCGCCACCTGCCGCCGAGGAAGTAGACGTAGCGGACGTACAGATTGCCATCGGAGACGCGGTAGATCGTACCCCAGAAGAAGACTGCCTTGCCCTTCCATTCCTCGGGAATGAGATTGGGATGAGCGAGGAGATAGTCGAGGACATTGGCGTTGAGCACGGGCTCGGAAGCAAGCTCCTTGCGGAGCTTGTCGCCCCTGATGACCTTGTCACCAATCTGGTTCGGAGAGAGGTGGAGGTTGACCTTGGTCGGATTCCACGTCAACTCGCCACCTTTGCGGTGCTCTTCCACTTTCCAGCTGTTCGGCGTGAAGGGGTTGGCATCGCAGTCGATGATGTGGCGAACGATCTCGACCTTACCCGAGCCGCGTACGACAGGGAGTACTTGGGCGAGCATGTCGCCCACCGAGAGCTTCTTCACATCTGCCGGTGTCCAGCCATTTCGCTCGAAAGCGAAGTCGAGCTCGGATGCTTGTCGAGACGACATTACGAACGCGTCACCCATGACATGTTCTCCTTTTGGGTTATACAACATGTTTCCATGAGGAAACTTGTTGCGGGTTAGCGAGTTAGTTGAAATTCAAGGTACTTACTGTTCAGATACGATTATAGCACTAAAAATAGCTTTGTCAAGTCCAATTGGTACCCCCAGGCAAACAACCCAAATAAGCCTTGTTTTATATGGGTTTTTTAAAAAAGTGGGGTTTGGGAATTATTTTTTTCTTCTTTGATTTCTTTTGTACTGCTTTCTTTGCGCGCTGGAGGCAAATCAATTTTCTCTGGCACGCTAGTCTCCCCTGCAAGTATTCTTGGAATACGCGTAAAACTTTTACGAAATTGATTCATCATGTCAGTCGAGCGAAGTGCCGCGGCAGGATGCAGTATTGGAATTATCATACGCCCATCAACTAAAAAACTCTTCCCTTGGTCGCGAGTAATTTTTCCGTCTGGCAAAAAATAATTCATTGCAAATCGCCCGAGCGGTACAATCGCACGGGGGTCTATAATTTCTATTTGACGGGTTAGATACGGTCTGTATGCCGCAATTTCTTCCGGCGTCGGGTCACGATTTTCGGGTGGGCGCCGTTTTACAATATTTGTGATGTACACATCTTCACGACGCCATCCAATACTTTTTATACAATCATCGAGCAGTTGCCCGCCGCGCCCTACAAAGGGACGACCAAGTCTATCTTCGTTAACCCCTGGTGCCTCTCCAATAAATAAAACTTCTGCATCAAGATTGCCTTCACCAAAAACAAGATTAGATTCAAGAAGTGGCAGAGTTATGTCAGAGCGTAATTCACGCTCAAGCATATCCAGACTTTCTTTTTTCGTCATACTATAACACTTGAGCCACACTAATAATCGCGCCGATGGTAAACGCAGCTGAAAGCAAAAAAACAAACACCCAACAAGTATGAATTGTTTTTCTAGCAAGTAAGGCGATACACACGCCTTCAATGCCAACACCAACCGCTCCAGTTACCGCAATTATTTTAACAAAATTATTAATACCCATAAGAAATAACATCGGCGGTAATACAACAACTATCACCCATGCCGCATATTTTTTAAAATTCAAATCATATTCAAGCGTATATCGAAGTTCAAGACCAATATCGATGTATGAATCGGCAACCGCAAGAAAACCAATAAGCGACCCTATTAAAAACAGACCTTGGCCGCCAAATTCTTTAATCGAAGAAAGCCCATCCTCTGAAACATTTCCATGTGCAATACCAAGTACCGCGACGATAAACAAAATGTACACACACGCAACTATTGCGGTACTCGCATACACTGTCTGGCGAAATCGCCTCTCTCTGCCTCGACCAAAAAGATCGACCAGTTCGGGGATAACCGATGCGCCAGAAAAAGCAAAAAGAAATATTCCATACGGAAAAAACCAGTCATAAGAATTTCCTATAGGCGCCGGCGAAGAAATATCTATTTGTGGCACAAGCGCTACAAATAGCACCACAATAAAAAAAACCAGAAAGGCATTAAAAAATAAATTCAGCGAGCCTACGCCCGCTGGTTTTAACAATATGAACGGGGCCGCAACTATAAAAAATAAAACACTCAAAAAAGAAGCACTTACGTGAGACAAAAAATGATTAAGAAATAAACCTCCAAGAACTCCATAAGCAAGTAGGTAGCCAAAATAAGCAAAAAAGCGAGAACATAGCGCAAACCAATAGGCTCCTTCACCTACGTACTCACGAACATAACCGGGAAGACGATGACGAGTGTGCTCTTGAAAAAGAACTTTTCCATACAACAGGTGCACGCACGTCACAAGCAATGCCGCTAAGACAAAATGAAATGTACCCCACCAAAACCCTGCTCGTGCGATCGCATAGGGAAGCGCAAACATGCCCGCCCCAATAATCATCCCGACAAGGAGACCAAGACCTTTGAGCGTTTTGAACTGTGGCATAGTACTCACTACTCGACAACTTTGTCTTTCATCACAAGATCTATGAGTTTTTGAACAAGAATTTTTGGATCACTTTCGTACACAACCTTTGCATTATCTGAACCACGATTTGAAGCGGCTATAATATCTTTGAGCATATCGGTTGTGCCACCCGTACCCGTCAGAATTCCGATGGGCTTATTATCCTCAAACGAATCGGTAAATTCGTTTAGGGTGCCAATTCTGCCACACCCAATAATAACAGCGTCAGCGGAACGTGTTAACAGTAAATTTCTACCCGCATACCCGAAACCCGTGTACACAATCATGTCCATATAATCAAGCGGCAATTTATATTTCTCGGCGTGTTCTTTTTCTGTTGCTGCAGGTGAAATGCCGATTGTAAAACCACCTTCTTCTTTTGCGCCAATTGCAGACCAATACGGGAAGCCACTCGTAGCGCCATTCACTAATACCCCGCCCTTGCGCGCAATCTCACGCCCGAGCTCTTTTGCTTTATCAAGAGCATCTGCCGAACAGTGACCAGTTTCGGCTGCGCCCGAAACGCAGAATTTAATCTTTAAGTGAATATGTTTTTGAGTTGCATCCATACAATTTTTTCTAAATCTAAAAAATTAAAAAGTAAAAACATCGCCCTGGCGTGGCGCGTGGGCATGAAGCCCCAGATAATCTCGCGTTCGCTGTGATAAAAACAAACTTGCCGCAGGCTCACCTTGTACTACAAAAACATTCTCGAGAGTTTCAGTGCTATTTTGTATAAAATCAAGAAGTTGATTTGTATCGGCATGCGCTGAATACCCACGAATTGAGCGAACTTCAGCATTTACCGTTATAAGATCACTAAAGATTTTTACCTTTTTCTCACCATCAATAATGCGCCTACCTAAAGACCCCGCAGCCTGATACCCAATAAAAAGAATCATGTTTGATGTATCCGATAAATACCGACGTGCGTGATGTAAAATACGACCGCCCTGCATCATGCCGGCACCCGCAAGTATTACTTTCGGCCCTTTCACTTCATTGATTGCCTTCGAAGCATCGGTAGTTTCTGTAAGATGTAAGCCAGGAAATTGAAAAAGATCACTGTCAGTCTTGATGATCTCACGAGCCTCGGAGCTAAAATAACTTTGATATCGCTTATACACTTCTGTCGCTTTAATAGACAACGGAGAATCAAGAAAAACAGGAATACGCGGAATACGACCATGCTCGATAAGATCATTAAACTCATAGAGCAATTCTTGTGTCCGTTCGAGTGCGAATGCAGGAATCATGAGCGTACCACCTCGCTTAATTGTATCCTCTATCGCTCGCTCAAGTTTGACCTTGCGATCATCCAAATCTTCATGCTCACGATTTCCATATGCTGATTCTATAACCATAATTTGCACTCCACTCACTACTTCGGGCGGAGAAAGCAAAGGCATTGGAGTATTCCCAAGATCTCCCGTGAAAAGTAATTTTTTACCCGCTTCGCGAGGCGAGCCTTGCACATCGATTTCCATCATTGCAGAACCGAGAATGTGACCAGCGTCATGCATTTTAACTGAAATATCGCCGATTACTATTTCTTGCCTGTACCCAATCCCTTGCCATAGTTTACTTGCAGCCTCAATATCAGAGAGCGAATAAATTAATTCTTTTTCACCCATTCGTGCGGCTTCTTTCTCGAGAACTCCTAAACTATCTTCAAGCATTATGCGAGCAAAATCTTTGGTTGGTGCTGTTGAATAGATCACACCACGGAAACCATCTTTCACCAACTTAGGAATCCGCCCCACATGATCAATATGCGCATGGGTAACAAATAAAGCATCGATTGTTGATGGATCATAGGGAAAGTTATCGCGATTACGAGCCGCACAAAATCGCGGGCACTGCATAAGACCACAATCAACAAGAATACGCACCTTGCCAGTATCAATTAAATAATTTGCGCCGGTAACCTCCTGTGCGCCTCCACAAAATGTAATTTTAAACATTGCGCTTATTATACGATGAAATGACCTGCCACCACAATATGCCAGCGGTAAAATCTACGATTAAATCTTTAATAGTGTCGAGAACCCATATCGGATTATTGAGCCGTGCATCTTCTACACCGAAAAGGGAGCCGTTGAAAAAAAATTCAAACACCTCCCACGTAGCGCCGATTGCCATAACAAAAATACATAACCCCAAAAAAGATCTTTTTGGGGCAAAAATATAGTACAAAATAACGAGGAACAAAACTGCGATCGCATGAAGTGTAATATCAAGCCACCACACTCGTACATACCAATGCCGTAGAGCAAAATATCTATGAATAGTTATTATGGCGAGAGAGCCAATGAAAAAGATTGAATACTTTTTCATGTAGACCACCTAAAACATTATATCTTCTTCTGTTCGGCGATAGCTATGAAGCTCGTCTGGCTTAAACCAATGCTTGATTTCATATTCTGCCTCGGCAGAGTTGCCTGACGCGTGTATTAAATTGCGAACAGCTCGTTTTTGCACGTTCGCAAGTACGGGAGAATCAACCGAAAAATCGCCTCGAATACTACCCATCTCGGCAAACGCGGGGATGGTAGGGCCAATGATCTTTCGTACCATACGAATCGCATGCAATCCCTCAACAACAATTTTTACAATCGGCCCTGACACCATAAAATCAATCAGCCATTCGCGAACCATACCGCCTATTTCAAGTTGATCTTCAGTGCCATAATCATCCATCAATGTCGACGGGATTTTAAACTCTTCATAACTTTTTGCGGTATTGCGCCCAAGACCCATGATCCATTCATTTTCTTTTGGGTAATGCTTATCCATTTGATCGCGACTTGGCCAAATCATTTGAATTGCAATAATCTTGAGCCCGCGAGCCTCAAATCTACCCAATACTTCGCCAACGAGACCCCGCTTCACACCATCGGGTTTAATGAGTACCAATGTTCGCTCTGATGTTGGATGCTGCATAACAGCCATACTATAGCGCAAATAACCCTCGTGTGCAATATTGTTACCGAGTAACCATTGCAACCGATGTGACATTCCCATCGCTCGTAAATGTAATACGCCCTTGCTGATCTGTTCGTAAAATTTGAGCATTTATTTTATTGAGACGATCAAGCACTTCTGAAGTCGGGTGCCCATATCGATTTGTGGCTCCCACTGAAATTACTGCATATTTAGGGTGAACTTTCTTTAAAAATAAATCGGTTGATGCATATTTTGATCCATGATGCGCAACTTTCAACACATCGTTCGTAAAACCCACGCTAGATTGAGCAAGCCTAATTTCATCACTTCGTTCGATATCTCCCATCAGCAAAAAAGAGTTATTGCCGTATCGCAGACAACCGACAATCATTACCTCATTTGCTACTTTTGGCATTGGCTCAAAATCTTCGCTGGTTGGCCCGAACACGTCAAACTCAACACCTTCATCGAGCATAATACGATCACCTGCTCGTACGGTTTTTTCTGGAATATAATTTTTTGATAAAGAATCTTCCCAATTTTTATATATATCCGTTTGAGCAACAAAACTGTTATCGATAGCCGTGCCAACATTATAACTTTTTAAAACCTCGACGAGTCCACCCAAATGATCTATATCGGTATGCGTTGAAAGTATGATGTCAATAGACTTATCGTACGCGGGGATTACCGCACTTAACTCGCTTAACACTTTGCGCCCATACCCGCCATCAATAAGCATTTGATTGCCCGAGGGCGTCTCGATAAAAATTGCATCACCCTGCCCTACATCGAGCACCGACACTGTGAGTACTTTTGGATGCAACGTAAAAAGCGCATACCAAACATATGATGCAAGGCATGCCAAAACAACAAGTGTGACTTTTTTCCACAACGCCATGTAGTATTCGTAGCGTATCCAAAACAAAAAACAAGCTTGTTGCGCATCAAGGACGTTTCTGTAATATGTGAACAGGTTGAATGCACTTCGACAACAAGAAAGGAGATACACCATGCCTTATAATCTATTCCCTACTCCTCCTGAAGCCCCGTGGCTCGACCCTGTGGAACAACGGTCCCTTTGTCAACTCATGCTCGAAGTGGGTATCATTCGGCGCTCAAACGCTCGAGATCTTCCCCTTAAGAGCGGCGGCAAAACCGACATCTACATCAATGCTCGTGACGCACGTAGCAACCCCCATGCTCTCGAAGAAATTGCTCGCGCATACGAAAATCCTCTGCGCCGTCTTCGACTCGATCGGTTCGCCGAAGTACCGGATGCGGTTTCCTGCTTCGCCGGAGTGATTTCGACCCAAATGAGAACCCCCTACATCACGATCCGTGAAGAAGCAAAGGCGGGACGCGTAACGAAAGGCAAAATCATCGGCGCTTTCCAACGAGGCGAGCGCATTGCATTGCTCGATGATGTCATCACCGACGGGGCTTCGAAAGTCGTGCCGTGGCGCGAATGCATCAGTCAGGGCATCAACGTACCGGCACTCGTAGTTCTCGTCGATCGTCAGCAGGGATGGCAAAAGAAATTCGTTGCCGAGGACGTGAAGCTTCCGGTTTGGCCAGGAATGACGCTCCACGACGTGCGTCGCTATCTCATCGAAAGCGGCACGCTGATACGCTGCGACAAAGCAACGGAAGACCGCAATCCGATTATCGTTGCACTCGACGGCAAGAGTTGGAGTGAAATCCTACCGACAATCGACCAGCTGCGAACGACTGGCTGCAAACTCAAGGCAAATGATCTTCTCTTCAACCAGGGCATCGAACGCCTCCTCCCCGATCTTCAGGTATACGGAGACGTCATGGCAGATCTCAAAGCTCATGATATTTCCAATACAGTCGCTAATACGTGTCAGCATCTACGTGCGTGTCCTCCATGGGCAGTGACAGTACATGCCTCGGGTGGTGGCGATATGGTGAAGGCAGCAGTGCAAGCGCTTGAAGGAACTCGAACCAAAGTTCTTGCTATCACCATCCTCACCTCCATGGATACCAAGACCTGCGAAGAAATCTACCGGCGCCGTCCTTGGGGTGAAGTGAGAAAGCTTGCCGAGATTGCTTTCAAGGCAGGTGCTCACGGCTTTGTCTGCTCTCCTCAAGAAACGCGAAGGCTTCTAGCTCTCTACCCGAACGCCATCATCGTCAATCCCGGCGTTCGCTCTGAAGGAGCTGACGTCGACGATCAAAAACGCATTAGCACACCCACGGGAGCAATGGCAGCGGGTGCCAGCAACATAGTTCTTGGAAGGCAGCTCTTCGGAACACCCGATCCTGTCGCCGAAGTACATCGAGTACTCAAAGAAGAACTCGGCATAGCCGCGTAAACCCACACTCACAGCCCGCGTCCACATAGGACACGGGCTTTTTTTATTTAAAAAATTGAAATGCCTGCAAAAAACTTTATGATAAAAATTTGATATGAGGCGAACAAGTATGTTGGCCAGGCAAAAATTTGTGCGAGGGCATTCGAAATAAACCCTATGCTTCCCGTCAAAAATCCAGTCAACATGACTGCAGGAATTGTAGGCAGCACCAGCATATTTACAATCGGCGCGAATAACGAGAAGAAGCCAAAATACCAAAGTATGATCGGCAAAGTTGCCGCTTCCGCCGCAAGGGTTGAGGCAAGCGCATCGCGAAATCTAAGTGTTTTAGGCACAAACATAAGCCGAGCACCAATTGGACACTCAAAATAAATAAGCCCAAGAGTTGCCGCAACCGAAAGCTGAAAGCCGATATCACCAAATAAAATCGTGGGATCGGCCGCAAGCATTAAAAAAACTGCAACCGCGAGTGCGTGCGGCGCGCTGTAATCACGTTTATTACTTTTTGCGAGCAGTACTATCATACCCATAATCGCAGCACGCACCAAGGAACTGGCCGCGCCTGTGGCAAGCACGAAAAGAAAAATTACAAATGCCGCGAGCCATGTTGAGGCAAAAATACTCTCGAGTGCGCGTGCTAAAATTGTCACGTTGTATCCAGAGAGCGCGAGAATGTGCGATGTACCTGTTCGCCGAAAAGCTTCGCGCAAATCATACGGAATCGTAGCACGCACTCCCACAAGTACTCCTGCAATATACGATGCGTGCGGCTCTGGCAACGCGTGTAGAAGATTTGAAACAAACATATCGCGTACACTCACGAGCGGATGTATGTACGAATCCAGAAACAAAAAAGAGACTGGGCCTTGTGATATACGGAGCACCCCGAACAACAACAGACAAAGCCAAAACGCCATAATGCCGGCACGACGGTCAAGAAATGCATATCCAATGCCCACACCAACACATACTCCCAAAACAACAATAATAAACATCGGTAACGGCAAAACCGAAGCCGTGGCTATGCCTGCAACAAAAAAACCTATCCCTACCATAGCCACACGCGAGTTCTGCATGGCTTATTCGTAGCGAATTTATGTGAGTTTTACTAGAGAAGTGCCCCCTGCCCACTATCGAGCGCCTCGTTTACCATGCGGTCAGCATCACGATTCTTTTCGCGCGGTACATGTACAAATGTAAGCGCTCCATGCTCTACCTGAAAATTATTTATTTTTATAAACGCTGGAAATAATTTTTCGTTTTCAATTTTATATTCGCCCGAGAGTTGTTTTTGAATCAACTGAGAATCCATTCGCATTTCTACTTGCATGTGTTTTAATTTTGCAGAACCATACAATTGTTTCACTTTTTTAAGCCCAAACACCACTGCCTCATATTCAGCTTCGTTGTTTGTGCGCACCCCAAGCACCTCACCATACGATTTAAGTATATTTTCTTTCTCATCTTTTATAACGACGCCGAGAGCCGCCGGCCCCGGATTCCCACGCGAGCCCCCATCGGTATAGATAATTATTTTCTTCACAATCATAGAGGTTTTCTCCGACGCTTCGGTCGGGACCATGGGAATTGTTCATTCACTAAAAATGAAAAGCCTGCGGCGGCTTTGTGACCACCCCCACCATATTTCATGGCAATTCGCGAGACATCAAACCCTGATCGCGAACGCAGGCTTACCACAACACGCCCTTGGCGCTCGGACCACACAATACCAAAAGGTCCTTTCTTATTTGCGAGCTCCCCTCCTATTTCGCTAGTGAGTATAAATGAATTGACCGCATAAACCGTGTGTCCTGCGAGTTCCACAAGACTTGCCACCGCTATCGTCTTTTTTATTACAGCTGCCTGATACCGCAAAATTGCTGCGCCATCGGCAATATATTGCTTACGCAATGATGCCTTTTCAAAGTTTTTTATAAACTCATCGCGCGCCTTAAATTCAAATGGATAGGTTGATAGTATTGCCCCCATTTCGCGCGTCCCCGGCCAGCGAAACCTCCACAAGTCTTGATCTTCAATATGCAAAATAGCGCGTGGTATGCGCTTTCCTGGATGAAAATATTTCCATGCGATAACTGATCCTGAATGTTCCAGCTCAAAGCGAAAATCGTGAGCACACATTATTGCTTCTTTCCGACTGATATGGTGATCAAGAACGACAAGTTTTTTTGCGATCTTTAATAATTTGTTAAAATTATCGTCGTCATAACAAAAATCGAGTGTGTACACTTCTTTTCCTTTCAATCCTTTTGGCAACGGTTCGGCATAATTTACGCCAATATAATCAGCGCGCGAGCCAAAGCGTTTCCACGCCGCCCACGCCGCACCAAACCCATCGGGACAATAGTTGTGATATAAAATAACAATATTTTTCATATAGACTTACCGCGAATATCCAATTTGGCGAAGCCAATAATTGTTTTCCCATTCCCACAACGTTTTAGCTGCAAGAAAAGCTTTAACATCATAATAAAAGTATGGGAACTCACGAAGCTCAACATCACCCACAACCTCTCCCCATTCATGCTCGCCATCCTCACACGATGGGTTACTTTTCAGCCGACTACTCCGAACTTTAATTCGCCCACCTTTTTCACGATGAATCGATTTACACTTTTTACAAATCTTGTGCTGATCGATCCGTAATATCCAGCGCGTCTCAACTTCACGCGGTAAATTCATTGCAAGTTTTACATCGTATTCACGAAGTGCTTCGATATATGCCGCTGTTTGTAAATTATATTCTGGATAAAATCCCGTCGAGGTTTTAATATCGAGTACTCCAAATTTGCCGTCGATTGAGGCGAGGCCATCGACAGTGCCCGCATAGCGATGGCGCGCCGACCAAACTTGTTTTTCTATATATTCTGGGTGAAATTGAATATTACGTTCTTTATTAAATTCCAAAAACGCCTCTACTGCAGGGCGAACTTCTGCGGGAATATCCGCTACCTCGCCAATAACCGCCCGCTGAACTGCCTCGTGTACAAGCGTGCCATGCTCGGCTGATTTGTTTTTAACGGCATCAGCCGCCTCTGCACTTCCCATTTCGAAAAAAAACGCCTGAAGCGCTGGTTTCGCCTTTACTTCGAGGATTCTCGTAACGCGTGGCAACCACACCCCATTAACCTCGTAGCCATTTTTTTGCTTAAAATCGTTGCCATCGATATGCCGCATTTACAGAGTATAGCAAAAAGAGCTCGATTTCTCTACTACTTAATTAAAAAATTATTCGCTTAGCTGTAATGAACCAAGAACTTTGTAATAATCATCTACTGAATTAACCGAATGAGCTGTTACTATCACAACTGCTTTAGTTGTCTCAATAAATGCCGCTAATATTGGCGAAACTTGAATAGTACCATGTAAATCGCTAACCAATATTGCACGATGATTATTAACCAAAATTTGAGTAGATTCTTTGTAATAACTATACCAACCATTATTATAAGCCACTACAAATTCGCCAAGCAATTGTTTATCAGAGTTTTGGCTAATACGAAGAGTAATCTCCGGAGGATCTTCGGCACCACACATCGAGTCTTCTGCAATATTATCACACGGCTCTGAATAACTTGGATTATCCAAAAAGGCAGCATCCCCCTGTTTTGATACAAACCAATTTGGAGGATAAGAAAACTCTAAAGCTGTTCCATTCTGCGTAATTTGAGAGGTCTTCCAATCTTTCGGAGGCTGTGTGATCGGAATATTTGCAACATCCGTTGTTTTCTTGAGTGGTTGGGGAGTTGAAGTTGCGGCAATAAGCTCACCTTCAGTGCGA
>JBBTUF010000041.1:0-9878 GCA_038063855.1 Patescibacteria group bacterium | reverse complement strand
GCGTATACCTTGCAAAAACATATACTCCGCCCGATTTTGCAATTCCCGAACTCGTGTCAACAACTCCTACGCCCGCTCCTACTCCTCCGCTGCCATCGCCTGTTATCAAAAGCACATCAGACTCAAAACCTCCAACAACCCCTCTAAAACTTACCGGGGTATTATTAGAAGGACCACAAATAAATTTATCGTGGAACGCATCAACTGATAATAAAAAAGTTGCTGGATATAAAATCTTCAGAAATGGGATTGAGATAGCATCAACTATTGATATATTCTATGGAGATGGCGACGTACCATACAAAAATTTTAATGAATACAAAATTATTGCGTATGATACTTCAGGAAATGTATCATTGCCTTCAAATACGATAAATATCGCGACAACATTTTCGAAATCTTCTACACCCCCGCCAGCAAGCCCACAGTCATCGCCCGCTCCTGCACCCATCGCTCCTGCTCCGGTGACTCCTCCACTCACAACACCTCCTGCGACAACTCCACCGCCAGCATCCAGTTGTGAAAGTGGAGGCTCATGCACTGCTTCTGAAGTTGCATCTCACAACAGCGCTGGAAATTGTTGGGTGTACCTTCGATCAATCAATAAGGTTTACAATATTACTGCGTATGTCGCAAACCCTGGGCAACACCCTGGAGGAAACGTAATAATTTCATACTGCGGAATGGATATTTACGACTATTTTATTGATCGTGCTGGCGGGCACCGACATTCCAACACCGCTCTCAACAGCATATTGCAATCGTACTATATCGGACCATTTCAACCATAATGAAAACTATTATTCAATATACAAAATTACTAACTAAGAAAAACTTTTCTCTATACATTGGGATTGTTCTTTTTGCGTTTCTATTTAGCTTGGTGCTCGCAACTCCAATGCTCGAGATTATAATGATAAACCTCCAATGAAAATAGAATTTTATTTTAACGCCCCAAAACCTCGCACCATACGACGCTTCTTTTTATTGGTATTATTTTTTGGAAACGTATTTGGAATTGTATTTCTGTGGTTAATAAATTCAAAATATTATATTCAAAATCCAGATGGTGGAAATATCTTTGTAGCTCTCGGAAGACTCACTGGGCTTTTGGGCGAATTTTTTCTCTTGATGCAACTTGTATTGATTGGCCGCATACGCTCAATTGAACATTTATTTGGTTTTGATAAATTAAATCGCCTCCATCGTTGGATCGGCTACTCAATATTAATATTACTCTTGGGCCACCCTCTCTTGCTTGTTATTGGCAATGCGTGGCTCAACGGTGTTCCGTTTATTTCACAATTTGCAGATTTTCTTGCAAACAAAGAAAATGTTTTACTGGCATTCTTTGGTCTTCTGATTTTTATGCTGATTGTATTTCTTTCGATCCCAATTGTACGACATAAATTACGTTACGAAGCGTGGTATTTTATTCACCTATTAACCTATGTTGGTATTGGGCTTGCACTGAGCCATCAGCTTGGCACAGGTGATTTGCGTGAGGGTGCCGCTCTTTATTATTGGTATATTTTAAACTTTAGCGTTTTTGGATTTATCTTATTGTACCGATTTGTACGCCCAATCTATTTGACACTAAGATTTCAATTTAGAGTTGAGAAAGTAGTTCAAGAAAACGCCGATACATGGTCTTTATACGTCGCTGGGAGACGATTGGATAAATTTCATTTTCAATCAGGGCAGTACGCAAATATAACAATTCTTAAACAAGGCATGTGGTACACACACCCGTTTTCTTTTTCTGCCGCTCAAAATGAACACTTTATACGATTTTCAATAAAAAGCCTTGGGGATTACACTTCAAAAATATCATCATTAACACCCGGCACACGAATTATTATTGATGGCCCTTTAGGTTTTTTCATTGATGATATGGCCGAGCGCGACAAATTTTTATTCATCGCTGGCGGCATCGGTATAACACCAATCCGCGCGATGATTGAATCGCTCGCACTAAAGAAAAAAAATGTATCACTTCTCTATGCATGCAAAACTGAACCCGACATAATATTTCGGAAAGAATTAGAAGATTTGAAAAAAAATAACCCAGGGATCTCTTTAAACTATATATTGAGTAACTCAACTCCGGGATTTGAATCGGGATTTATCGATAAAGCAAAAATTGTAAAACTTGTTCCCGATTTCTTTGATCGCGAAGTATATCTATGCGGGCCGCCGCCAATGATGAAAGCACTAAATGCAACCATGCAACAACTGGGAATCAAATCAAAATATATCCATTTCGAAAAGTTTTCTTTTTAGATATTTTGCTGGGAAAACCGAGCGTTACTTTGAAGTACTTCTTTGATCAGCTTTGGAGTATAGCCATTTTGCTCAGATGCATGCACAATGCCACTCACATCTTTCGGCAAACACTTTCCCCCAAAACCTCGCTTGTCAGGAAATACAACCGTATGCATACGCTCAACGCGACTACTCAATAACCATATTTCGCGCAATTCGCTATAGTTAACTCCAAATACTTTTGCTATTTCAAAAAACTCATTACAAAAAGTCACTTTCGTAGCCGCCCAGGTGTTTACCATATATTTACATAATTCTGCGGTTGTCGAATCGGTCTGAATATACTTTGCTTCGGGACCAAGAACTTTAACAAAAAAATGTAAAATCTTTTCTGTTGTCTCGCGGTCACCACCAAAAATTTGAAAATCATGATACTTCATATCCGTTGGGTGTAAATACCCGTGCTCTTTCCACCACTGCACCACATACTTCCCTTCACCAATAAACTCTGGGCTAAACGCAATTTGCTTGCCGGTACTCTCAACCAAGCGCCGCGTCGTACATGGCGGAACTGTGCTTTTGATTAAAATGAGAGGCGCATTAATATTTTTTATTACTGATTCAACAATAGAGATATCAACGCTACCATCAGCCTTCTTAGGTGTAGGTACACACACTACTACCAGATCCGCTGAATTAATATGCGACCAATCGTCATTATTGCGTGGCCGCTCGATAACTCTTCCCTCGTTAAAAAAGTGCTCTTTATTAATATCGCGCGCGACCACTTCATAATGATCTTTAAAAAAATCAACAACAGCGCGCCCTACATACCCAACAACGGCTATTTTTTTCATACTATGTATAACGCGCAAAATATCCAGAAAGATATTTTACATACTGCGTACCCGGTCCCTAAGCCTTCCTTTTTATGGGCTCAAGATTTGAAAAAATCCCCATCGCAGTTGCAATTATAACAAGATTTTTTATGATGTATTGCCCCTCGAGTGTTGGCACCAAAAAGCCAGACCACGTTTCTTGCGGCAAGAAAAATAGCGGGCCACATGTTGTAATCATATGGACAAAAAGAAGTGCCATGACAACTCGTTCTGCGCCTCGTACAAGAAACAGTATCCCGATCAAACATTCATATAATCCAAATGTAATTAAAAACACCCCAAAGCTCATAAATGGGATCGTTTGATTAAACAGATGTTCTACGAGCTCACTTGCGGGACTCAAACCAATTACTTTTAAAAATCCGAACCAAAAAAATATCACAAATAAACTAAACCGAGAGAACGGCATTACAATTTTTCTAAAGAAAGAAATGAGCGTATTATCGATTGTTTGCAACAACATGTAACGTAAGTATAACAAAATCTGACTTAAGATCCATATAAATTAAAAACCCCCTATCAAAGATGCGGGGGTCTGGGTTAGGCCATTTATCGGCCTACTATTTTTGAAGAGTATTCGTAACTATTGCAATCTATGACCAGCGTTGTTTCTTCTTACCGCTTGCTCGAACCTGCGATTGCTGAGACGTTCGTCCGGTCGCCCAGACTTTACGTCCACCGCCGGAGATTGTGGTTTCATCCCCGGAAGAACCGCCGGCGATTAAACGATCGAACCAAGTTCTGTGGGGTTTCGTCCGAGACTGATAGCCTTTTTTCGACATGGTTACTACCCTCTTTGGTTAGATACACACCGCTCCCCATGAGCAGGCACTTCTACATAGGATAGTAAATCGCAATCCACTTGCCGTCAATACACTAACCTAGTAGCATTAAAACCATTACAAATTAATGATTTTTTAGCTGTGTCAGCAACTCGAGGACGTTCGAATTTGTTTTGTGAGTTTTGAATACCTTTTAAGCCACTTGGCGATAATATCGAGCGTATACTTTTCCACTACAGCATTAATGACAAATTGTTCAAGTAATTTATTTGTAGTTTTCAATTCATACCCATTCAAAAACAAAAAGCGCGCGGTCATGGCAATGGCTGTTCTTTTATTGCCGTCAATAAACGGGTGATCAAACGCAATTGACTCAAAATATACCGCAGCCTTATCAAATACTGTCGGATATAGATCCTTGCCAGAAAATTGCATTTTCGGGCGCTCCACTGCTGATAGTAGCCGAGGAATATCGCGAACTCCGTGGGCGCCACCCGTGACATCAATAATACGCGCGTGTATTATTAGAAATTCTGTGCGCGGAATATAGTACATACGAAGAGATGTTATTTTTTTGCAAGTGCTTCGAGTGCCACGCGATATTGCTTGATAAATCGACTTGACCAATCAAGAATTTCTGGATTTATCTTATGAGCCGATTCAATAAGAACCCTTTTTTCTTTTATATCGATTTCAACGCGAACACGATCCCCAATCTTAAGCCCAAGATCTTTTAGGGACTGTTTAGGAATAGTAACCGCCGCCGATGTTCCTACTTTTAATACTTTTTGTGTCATATTGCTGTATTATAATCTTATTATAATCTGCGTCAAACGCTCAAAATTACCTGTGCTGGATCAGCAACTCGAAAACGTTCGTGCCTGCCTATCGTTAAAGCAAGCTTGTTTTGTAAGGATTTAGAAATTTACTCAACATCTATAGCTTATACGTATTATCATCGCGACGGCCAATGAAAACAATCCTTATGTCGGCATTGTCTTTAAAAAATATGATGCGAATGCTACCCTTTCGAATACGAAAGAAATTTTGTTCGCCCTTCAATTTCTTTATATCGAGATCGTGTGTACTATCCGACAATATTTTTTCGATAATATACTGAACGCTATCGCGTTCTTTTGAAGAGAGCTTCTTGAGAAATTTCTCTATCTTATCCACGAAGCTTTTTTAATGCTTTTAGTATGTCAGACGCTGGCACTCCTTTCGGATTAATTTTACGAAAATCCGCAACAGTTTCCCATACGCCCTCGTCGCCCCATTCATCGACAGGAGACATTTTAAAAATTGGCTTAGACCTTCTAACCACAGTAAAAGACCGCCCTTTCTCTATTTGAGAAATATATTTTTCGGTGTCCTCGCGAAGCTCTTTTAATCCTACAATATTTGTTTTCATACACTAAGTTTATCTTAAGATAATCTTTTGTCAACCCGACACTTTCATCAAAAAATCCCTACACATGAGAAACTTTTTGAACTAATTTTAGATAGAAAAATTATCGTTGCTATTAAATGATTTTTTAGCTGGGTCACTTGACGGACAAGTTCAGAACTGTAAATTGGTATAAGATTGGCGAGGATTTGAACCTTTATTTCACAAACTCAACCTTCAAGTCTCTCTTGAGTGCGGAGGCAATCCGTTGAAGTGTTTCGGTAGTAAGGTTCTGCTCTCCTGCTTCCGTACGTGCGACATTGCTTTGGGTAGTGCCAATTTTTTTGGCAAGCTCTGACTGCGAAATACCTTCTTTTTTACGCAATTGCAAAATCTTATAGGCAATCTCAAGTTGCTCGCCGTATTCATTGTAATACTGCCTATTTCTGGGGTTCTTTAGTAATTCAGCAAGATACTCCTGAAAATCTGGCGCTTTAAGTTGTTTTTTTTGTTTAGTTTTCATATATTCTTCTGTTACATTCCTAAGTATGAATGAGTCCCTATATCAACGAGGATAAGCAGAAGTTCTGACTTTCGGATCTGATAAACCAACAGTAAATCACCTTTTATATGGCATTCGCGATACTCCCGCAGTTCTCCCACAAGTTGATGGTCTTGATATTCTCGGGGTAAAACTTGACCAGAAGCAACAATATCAATTGCCGTATCAAGTCTCTTTTGCGCTTCTTTTTTGAACTTTCCAGATTCTTTTAACCGCTTGTATGATTTTTGGTATGGACTCGTCGGGAGAATAGTATATTTCATACCTATTTACCATCAATCCACCCATGAAGGTCCTTGGCATTGGCGAAACCTTTCTGTTTCCCCTTTTTGTATGTGTCAATTGTTTTTGAGACTCCTCTATCCCATTTTTCTCTGATCTTTTTCGCGTCAACGGTCGGCGTAAAAGGCAGTCCTCTTTCTTGAACAACCTGATGAAGAAACATATTTACTCCTGCAGAAGTTGAAATGCCCAAAGAAGAGAAAACCTTTCTGGCTTTATTGCGGATTTCTTTATTGGTTCGTATGTTTATTGTAGTATCCATATGTACTATAGTACGCTCTTTGTGTATACATTGTCAATACATCAATCTATTTTGATTTAAAAACCCTTGGGACGCTGATATTATAGCTCTGCTTTCTTAACTACAGGTCTATGTCACCCAACCACCAAAAGCGAAAATTGTAAAAATCATCGTCACAATAAATATTACATATATAACAAAGAAAATACTTAATAATACATCTAATATTTTTGAACTGTGACCTAAGTATAAATAAAGACTTGCGACTATAAGCGGCGCTGAAAAAAGTGCTACAGTATAGTCATCAGGAAAACCACTTCCCTCGTTTACCAAGCCGTTAGTCCCTAATTCTACAACCCAAGAAGCAAGATGAGTAAAAATATCAAAAATACCAAGAGAAAGAAAAATCACAAAATAAATCAAAAATCTTTTTTTATGTGTTTGCATACATTCATTATAAACCAAATAACCATGCTCTCATAATTTTAATTTGGGTCATTCTCCGTTGGATATTATAACTTTGTTCTCCGATAGGGATTTTATGGGAATGATTGGCGAGAAAATATCCCAAATCAAAGCTGCTTCTCATTAGCTTTGCTTCAATGCCTCAATCAATTTTAATCTAACTGCTCCCCAGAGCTCTGGTGTAGAAATGAAATCTTCATCTGTTTGCCAGTTATGACCCCATCTTTCATCAACAAACTCTATTCCATGAAACTGACGAGGAGAAGAATACCGCGGAACGAAATGACCATGTAAGTGCCGTGTCTCGTTCCCCAAAAAGGCGTAGTTGAACCAGTCAGCTCGAAATACTTTTTTCATGGCTCCTCTTAATGATTGAAGAATAATAAGTAGCTCCTCCCGTTCCTCAACGGTTGCATCTGCTAAATCCAAGGCATCTTGTCTTTTACACCAAACGACGCATCGCCCAAGATAGCCTTGATTCGGATGCACTGAAAGGTGCCAGTATTTATAATCCTTGACGAGATATTTTGAAAAATCACTCATGATCCATAAAGATCAAACCTACTTCGACTTTACGTACCTGGTACCTCTTCCCAAGCCAATCCGTTCAGGTAGTTTCAGTGAGACGAGGCGTGAGAGTGCCTGTTTAATGGTTACCTCGGGGATGTGCGGCAGCTTCCCTTTTACATCCATGACAGAAAGGGGTTCGCCAGCAAAAAGTCCATAGATCTCAAGTTGGCGTCCAGAGAGTAATTTTGTTGGGTCATCATTCTCCATAAGTTCTTGTGCTCTCTCGGCTTGTGTAAGAAGTGTGTCGAGGAAAAAATGAACCCACGGAGTTAGATCTTCATGCACTGTTTTATGCTGTTTCTGTGTCTGACGCAAAGAGGTGTAATAATCGTCTTTTTTTTCTTCAATAATTTCTTCGAGTGAAATGTATGGGATATATTCATATCCTGCCTGCAAGAGAAGCAAGTTCGTAAGGGCGCGAGAAAGCCGCCCATTGCCATCGGAGAATGGGTGAATGGCGAGAAACTCAAAAACAAAGTTGGCAATAATAAGAATGGGGTGCAGTTTTTTCTCCGCGAGTGCCGTATTAGTCCAGTAGAGAACATCATCCATCTCTTTTTTGGTAAGCCATGCTTCTGTGGGTTTGAATATCGTAACTTGCTCTCCTTTTTTGTTGCGAGCTACGACAAGGTTTTCTTTCGTTTTGTAGTGCCCCTTATGAAGCTTGTCTTTCTTTGAATAATGCAAAAGTATTTCGTGGAACGAGAGAACGAGAGACTCTGATAGCTTGAGCTTTTGCCAATTATCAAATACGCGAGCAAGCAAGTCGGCGTAGCCCGCGACTTCTTCTTCATCTCGGTTCTCGGGAGGGTTTGATTTGAGCGATTTCAAGAAGCGTTCGATTTCTTCATCGGTCATTTTTGCTCCTTCAATACGTGTTGAGGCACCTGTGCTCGTAATAATGACGGACTTCTTGAGCCTACCCAAGATCTGGGGATTGATAGCAAGACCTCCGCGCCAAAGACCCTTGAGTTCATCGACTTTGGTTATCTTTGAGACGATTTCCGACGTCAGCGGTATTCGTTTTTCGTATCGTTCTTTCATATATTTACTGTATATATGATTATATACGATTATATATGGGAAAGTAAAGCACTGCGTTCTTGAAATAAAAAACTCCCGTATAGCGGGGAAAACTAGAAAAACAAACGCCGCCTGCTAATGATAGCCATGCGGCAATTTGCAACATCTTCGGGCGCGTTGCTTGCCCGTTGTGGAGCTACTTCTTGCGAATCAACCCCCACCCTTTCCCAGATGGCATACTTGATCTGGTATCCCACATCCATAAGCTCGACGGTATCGTTTCAGACAGATAACAAGGTTATCGTTCATTTAGAGCCATCAGAGATTATTCTTGCTCTTATTGCGGCAGGATCAATGACACTCGATAAAAGACAAAGACCCGTTCAGCTTGAGCGGGTCTTTGCTATCGGAGCTAACTTTCGTAAAGAGAAAGTTATAATAGCTTCTGTCAGGGGTGCCGTGGTAGAGGAAGTTAGAACTATATTTGAGAGGAAGAATGATGCGACAATTTATATGCCAACGCTAAAACCCTTTGACCATAAGGGCATAAATGCCCTGTCCACAGTTTAGTTGACTTTTCCGCATGTTAGGCGTTATAGTATATCCATACACGCCCCAGCCAGCCGAAAGGTCCGCTGGGGTTTTCGTATTTTGATTAGCTTGATTTACGTTGTAATTCGTTATAAGGTGTAAGCAATGGCAAAGAACATCTCTCAGGATAAAGTCACAGAAATTGAGCGATTACGCGCTTTATTTCCAGCTGAAATACTGGCAAAAGTTTCCCATGCAGAAGAGGGCGGCTTTTCTGCAGAAGTTCATATCGATAATAACGTTCTGTATACCGATGCGGAGACAATTTCGGAGTTAATCGATATGATTAACGATGCGGTAAGAACATATTTTGAAATACCATCGGAATTTACTTCTCAGATGGGTGAATATATACCCCCTCTTGAGACTTTGCAACAGTTAGGATTTATGACGCAAACCACACTAAACATCGGCCTCCTTGAGTACGCACGCGGTTAATACAAAAAACTGTTCATATGACGAACTTTATAAACTCGCAATAAGATGCGGGTTTATTATTTTCCAGGGCAAAAAACACTATAAAGTGAAAACGAGTGATGATAAATTTGTCACTATAATTCCTCGTAGCACAAGAACAAAGCGCGGAACCGTGCTTGGCATTGTTAAAGCTCTAATAGACCACGGGGCAGATATTGAGTATAACTGATACGCAACTCGGAGATTTTGGAGTTTGAAAAAACTCAACAAAAGCTAATTCCGTAATTATCCTGCCATTTCTTCCACCATTCTTTTAACTCGCTTTTTTAGCTTTTTTGCATTCCCATGACTCAACATCCCCAAGATAGGACTGAACTGTTTCCTTTTTGCCTTG
>JBBTUF010000040.1:0-8803 GCA_038063855.1 Patescibacteria group bacterium | reverse complement strand
AGGCGTTTCGAAGTTTGATTCGCAAGAAACCAAATAAACGCTGTAATGCCGATAAAAAATCCAAGAGCCGCGGCTATATCGGTTGTCACAAACCGTGAGTGCGCGATGATGGTCGGTGAGAACGTATAGAAAAATAATGTTAAAAGAGCGGGCGCTGTGCCGTATGATTTTCGCACCCATATGTACAGGAGAGTGCCAAGCAAAACCGCGAGGAGCATTATTGGTACTCGCGCGGCATGCGTGATTGTATCCGCATTATTGCCAGATCTAAAAAGAAGTAGGCCGCCTTGATCCCATTGACCATTGACTTGATTTTGCCACGCATCGGTATTTGTTGGAAAATTAAGATGCAAAAATAAAAGGGGGAACGCCGCAAGATCTTTCATGAGCGGTGGATGCTCTGGGTTAAGACGCATATCACGTTGGGTCAGATACGAATATCCAGCGCCGATATGCGCTGTTTCATCAAAAATTATGGAATCATTCCACGATGAGGTGAATGCGAGAATAAAAAATAGCGTAAGAAGGATGGCGGCCGTGAGATTCGCGATTTGCCTCATGCTACGATGAACACTTAAAGCCTGGTCTTGCTGTAGGTAGTGCAACGAGCAGGCCGTAATCATCAGCTCTACAAAGTTTGAGATCGGGGACTATCTTTTTAAGAGCTCCAAGTGTTGGCTGTAAATTATCGATTGGAATAATCATGCAATCTTTTTTACATTCGATCGTATTAATTTGTTTAAGTGTGATATAGAAAATATTTTTTACGCCCTGCGGGTCAGGCAAGTATGTCTCTGATGCATACAAAATTGGTTCAAGCTCCATTGGTCGCCCCGTAACATCAATAGAATCAACAGAACTTGTGATAACATATTTTGGAATATCGCGTGGTGCATTTTTTAAAAATAAGCCAGTCAGATAAGAATCTCCACCATATGCAGATGCGACTTCAGGTCTAATTGCCCATCGTAAAAAATATGAGTTGTATGTGTTGGCTCCTGCCGAAATTAACACGACAACACCAAGAGTGCCTATTGAGGCTTGAATTACTTTCAAAAGAATTTCAAGATCAGCAAATCGTTTTTCTTGTTTTTTAAACCAGCCGATGACCGATGAAAATATCAAATAAAAACCAAGCGCCGCGCAAACATAGACTGGTGGTATCATAATGATCGCACGAAGCGAATGCGGGAGACCTTCAGATGAAATTGCAACTGGCAGTATCATTGCCGTAAGCCATAATGGAATGAGCCAGTATTTTTTACGAATTGCATCAAAAAATCCAACGGTAAAGAAAATTGCAACAGGCCACCAAAGTGACGGCATGCCGGGTATATTGTGTCGCCAATTAAAATCACCTGCGTAATATAACATTCCAACTGTTTTGCCTACATTTTCTGCAAAAGATTTCAAAGGATTTGGTTGTGCAAAAATTGAAATTTGCGATGTGCGACCAAAGAAATCTTGTGGGTTTTGTACAAAATAAAGCCCAAGTGGAATTGCCGCCAGAAAGGCAAGAAACAAATAGATCGCGGGCAAGCAAATAATGCACGAATCTTTTTCTTTTTTTGCTTTTTTATAAAGCAGGTACAGTATCGGCAAAAGTAAAAGAGGTGCGATGCGATATGCAATATATGAATAAAATCCAAGCCCAAAGAAAATACCTCCAAGTACGCTTATTATGACGAGATGCGTATGGCTTGCACTATCGAGTCGATTGTAAACGTAATAGAGCGCCCACAAAGCTGCAGTCAGAAAAAACGGTGCCATAATTGCTCGAAATCCAATTCGCGAAAACATTACGTGCCAAAAACTTGTCGCAAGCAGAATCCCGGCTATGAGAGCCGTATACTCGTTTTTGGTATATTCACGAGTGAAAAGATAGATCGCAAGGACAGTGAGTATACCAAAAAGTGCGCTCATAATGCGAAGAGCAAACGATGTATGCCCAAACACCAACATGGACATCGCTTGCAAATTCATAAACAATCCTTCGCGACCAAAGTTTTCTCGATAAAAAACACGGAAGCCTTCACCGGTACGAAATGTGCCAAGCGCTTCGTGAGCATTATTCCCGTTCATAGCTTCATCGGGAAATAAGCCCGGTGGGGTGGATGCTGGTGTTGGCCAAGCACCCTGTGTTCGCGTTTGTTGATAGTCGAGCCGCCAAACACGAAAGAATGATGCCGTCACAAGTATTATAAGAAGCAGCGCAAAGCTTAATTTTTTGTTCATAATATATGCCTTTAGTATAGCAAGATTCTATACCGCGTATAGTGTATTATGGTATACTTTATGTATGGAAGAGAGGCCACAATTTGAATCTCCCGAGGCGGAGATTAAGTATCTTGAGCAAAAAATTCTCGAAAAAAAGCGCGAGCTTGCCGAGCATGATTCGCGTGGAGTTGTAGCAGAAACTCTCAAAGAACATATTGCTGAAATTCCGGTAGTTGCGGCACCCGTGGCGCCAGCGAATCAAAATCCGAAAGACGATAACACTCTCGAGAAGAATGTTGCGTTGTATGTGCAGATGGCATTTCAAGATGGCATTTCAAGTGCAGTACAACAAATTCGCAACACGCATAATCCGTTTTTAATCGACGCATTTCATGACGCATTGACCGATCGGTTTCTTGACGCGTTGCGCGCAAAGGGTCTCCTCGAAACCAATGGCTGATCTGTTTCTTTTTTTGGCATATTTTTTTGTGGCGCTTGTCGTAGTCTCAAGCGTTGCCTTTTATATATTCATTGTTCGAAAGAGACAATTTTCTGAGCTTTCAGGCTCACTCGATACGTTACTCTATCGCGTGTTGTTACCACAGGGTGAAATTCCAATAGCGGGCGAATCGAAAGAAAAAGATCCAAAAGAAATTGTACTGGCGATGGAGCAATTTTATGCGGCGTTTAGTAGACTCAATTTGGGTTTTTGGCATGATATACGGTATGGTGTGCCGCGCATTGTGTTTGAGGCCGCACTGTCTCATGTTGGCGAAGAGGTAATTTTTTATGTAGCAATTCCGCGCGTGTATGCACAGTTCATGACCAACCAAATTAATGCAATATATCCCTCCGCGAAAATAGATCAGGTAGAAGACTATAATATTTTTCATCCGACAGGAGTTAGTATGGGCACGACGCTCGCATTGAAAAAAAATCCAATTCTTTCGCTTCGTACGTATTCTGATTTTAGTCGTGACCCGCTCGAGATTATTACAGGCGCGTTTGCGAAGTTAAAAAAAGTTGGCGATGGAGGAGCAATTCAAGTTGTAGTAACTCCAACTCGTTCACCACATTACAAAGCAGGCAAAGAAGCCGCTCAAAAAATTCGAGGTGGAGCATCGCTTAAAGATGTTTCTATATCATCAGTCCAAGGAGAATTGCAAAGACTTATTACCGGACCAAAAAAAATTTCCAGCGAAAATTCAAAACCGGTACAGGGCGACGAAGAGCTCGCAAAACACATTGAAGAAAAAGCGTCGCATCCAGCGTTCGATGTAAATATTCGCCTTCTTGCTTCATCCGTAACGCCCGAGGAAACTGAATCGATATTGCAAGGCTTGGAAGGCGCGTTTGTACAATTTGGTAGTCCGCAAGGCAACGAGTTTACATTTGCTCGGGCGAGTGGTACGGCACTCGAAACATTATTATATCAATATTCATTTCGATTGTTTTCTGCTTCAGAGACCATGTATATATCAAGCCGTGAACTTGCCGCACTTTTTCATTTTCCGTATTCAGGATTTTCTCAACCAAATGTTCAGTATCTCAAAGCACGAGAAGCACCGCCTCCGGTTGAGTTACCGACTTCTGGTCTTCGTTTAGGTGCCAGTACATTCCGAGGTACAAATCGCGATGTATTTATAACCGACGATGATCGCCGAAGGCACATGTACGTAATCGGGCAGACGGGCACCGGTAAATCGACATTTCTGAAAGAAATGGCAGCACAAGATATTCAAGCGGGTCGAGGTATTTGTTTTATCGATCCGCACGGTCAAGATGTTGAAGCATTGATGGCGGCAGTTCCTGAATCGCGGCTCGACGATGTTATTTATTTTAATCCGGGTGATATTGAACGGCCGATGAGTTTAAATTTTTTGGAATTTGATACTAAGTTCCCCGAACAAAAATCGTTGATCGTAAATGAGCTCCTTGATATTTTCAATAAGCTCTACAACATGTCGGTTGCAGGTGGGCCGATGTTTGAGCAATACTTTCGTAATGCAACGATGCTTGTGATGGAAGACCCCGCGAGTGGGAATACACTTCTCGAGGTTGAGCGAGTCATGATTGATAAGGAGTTTCGTGATTACAAACTTTCTCGTTCAGCAAATATTGTGGTTAATACTTTTTGGCAAAAAATTGCAGAAAAAGCAGGAGGCGAGGCGAGTCTTCAAAATATGGTGCCGTATATCACATCCAAATTTGATACATTTTTGGCAAATGATCTTATGCGACCGATCATTGCACAAGAAAAAAGTTCATTCAATTTTCGTAACGCAATGGATGAAGGAAAAATTCTACTCATTAATCTTTCAAAGGGGCGGCTCGGTGAGCTTAATTCAAGCCTGCTCGGGCTCATTATTGTCGGTCGGATTTTAATTGCGGCGCTTTCTCGTGCGGATATCGCTGATGAAACACAGCGGCGCGATTTTTATTTTTATATCGATGAATTCCAAAATGTAACGACAAAATCAATCGCAACTATTTTGTCTGAAGCGCGCAAGTATCGATTAAGCTTAACGATCGCGCATCAATTCTTAGGCCAGCTGCAGGATGAAATTAAGGTCGCGGTTTTTGGTAATGTTGGCACTATGATCACGTTTCGCATTGGCTCTGATGATGCGGAGTTTATGGAGCGCCAATTTAGCCCGGTGTTCACAGCGAAAGATCTTCTTAATATTGATAACCGCAATGCCTATGTTAAACTGCTCATACACGGGCAAACTGCGCGTGCGTTTAATATGAAGATATACCCGCCCGCAGTTTCGGATGTACGTCGAATCGAGAAGATAAAAGAAATTTCACGGCTTCGGTATGGGAGACCACGTACAGAAGTTGAAGCTGAAATTCGCAGTCGATATCACACATAAGTATGTTTAAAAAAGATTTCGTGTTAGCGGGGGTTATCGGTTTCATAACCGCTGTTTTTGCGACGCCGATTTTATATTATTCAAACGATAGCTCATGGATAATCTCGCGCTTTGGAGTTACATTTCCAGTTTGGATTATTTTTATTATTTTACCGCTTGCAGAATATAGTGGCTATATCATTGCATCAAAGTTATTTTCGCATATTTTGGCGCTCCGCCAGTTAGGGCGATTCGGTATTACTGGCCTCATGAATTTTTGTGTTGATGCGGGAAGTGGAATTTTTTTGAGCCAACTATTTCAAATTGATATAAAAAGTAATAATTTCATTCCATTTTTATTTCTTACGGCCGCGATTGCAATTGTAAATAGCTATTTTTGGCAGCGCACATGGACGTTTGGAGAAAAGACAGAACCAACCCGCAAAGAATTTATTGCATTTTTGGTAGTTACACTTGTTGGGCTTAGTATTAATATCACAGCGACCAAAATTGCGATTCATTCGTTTAGTATTTTACATATTTCGAATAATGCCCAACTATTAAGTATTTCTAAGATTGCAGCAACTGCTATTTCGCTTTTTTGGAACTTTCTTGGGTACAAGTTTTTTGTATTTAAATAATTAAAAGTTATAAGATTAGATTTGGAACTGGTGCGTACGAGTTTTTCTTGCTATCATGAGTGCCATGGTACGGCAGTCTGAATATTTGGTTCTCTATAGAAAATATCGGCCGAAAGCATTTTCGGAGGTAGTTGGGCAAGAGCATATTGTAACGGTACTAAAAAATGCATTGCGCTTGGGGCATGTGGGGCATGCGTATTTGTTTTCTGGCACGCGTGGAACAGGCAAGACAACGCTTGCACGTTTGCTTGGCAAAGCATGTAATTGCGAAAAACTCTCGAGTGATGGCGAGCCATGTAATACATGCGCCATGTGTCGCGAATTTTCGGCAGGTCGCGCAATTGATATGATTGAGATTGATGCGGCATCCGCGCGTGGCATTGATGACATTCGTGAGCTTCGTGAATCGGTACGATTTAGCCCGATGCACGCGCGCCGCAAAATATATATTATTGATGAGGTTCATATGCTTACAAAAGAAGCGTTCAATGCGCTTTTAAAAACACTGGAAGAGCCGCCCGAGCATGCAATGTTTATTCTGGCGACAACGGAAATTGAAAAAGTTCCTGACACCATATTATCGCGCACACAAAGTTTTGAATTTCGCCCAATACCGCAAGGCAAAATTCGCGAGAGAATGCTGAAGTTAATAAAAAGTGAGAAATATTCGCTGGATGAAGAAGGTGTTATGATGTTGACGTTTTTGGCCGATGGATCGCTCCGTGATGCTGAAAGTATGCTGGGGCAATTAATTGATGCATTTCCCGATGGCGCTACGAAAGATACGGTTGAGTCAGTTTTTGGTTTGCCAAAAATGCAATCAGTACATGGGCTTATTAATGCCGCGCTTTCGCGTGACGCGGTACGCATTGTAGAAACAATTCATGCGATTGTAGAACAAGGGATTGATGCGCGCATGCTCTCGCGCCTGTTGGTTAACGAAACGAGGCGACTCTATTTGGTTTTGATAAATCCAAAAGAAGTCGATCGCTTAAAAAGTGAGCTCGCTGAAGATCATATAAAGTTTTTTGAAAGCCACAAAGATTCAAATCGAAAAGCAGTTGAAGTGCTTCTCGTAAAACTTCTCGAAGCGCACAACTCTGGCTTTCGAGGGCCATTTCAAGAATTGCCGGTGGAGCTGGCGCTCTTGTCGGCATCGGCGGGTGAGGAAGAAAAACCTCAACCACTCAAAAAGCCCGACTTTCTTAAATAATTGAAAAACGGCTGTATTTTGGTATAGTGAAGCACGATCTATTATATTGCGAGATCGTCTAATGGTAGGACAGCGGCCTTTGAAGCCGTGAATCATGGTTCGAATCCATGTCTCGCAGCACTGACAAAAACCGAGAGATCTTGTGTCTCTCGGTTTTTGGTAGTTTACTGATGGAGTGGATTCGAACAGATTTTTGCGGCATTGCTTCGAGCAAAAATCTGCGGGCGAGCCGTAGGGGCGAGTTGTAGTCATAAGCGTGAAAAATGGTATAAAATCCATGTATTTTCACGCTTATGTTGACAAAACCGTGAAAATGACTATACTCATGTTATATGGCAAAGACTCCTGCGGTATTTAAAAAAATTAATGTGTTGCGCGAGCGATACTATCAGGCTTCTACGGGTAAAGAGGCTCTCATTAAGCTTGTCAGTGAAGCCGAAATAGCTGAACAGGTGTACAACTCCAATGCTATTGAAAATAGCACTCTGACGCTGGAGGAGACAGAAAAGATACTGCTCCAAATAGATCTCGATCGTTTTATAAGCGAACGCGAGATTTTCGAAGCTAAAAATCTGGCGCGTGTGGTGGCGTATATTGATAAGCGTGCGAAAGAACAGGAATTAACTCTTGATGTCATCCTGTCGCTCCATAAAATGCTCATTTCAAATATTCGAGATGATGTTGCAGGGAGGTTCAGGAAGGATAATGAGATGGTGCGGGTTGGCAGTCATATAGCCCCTACACCCAAAGAAGTTGTTGATCGACTAGAAAAGATGCTTGCGGATTATAATGCGAGTAGTCACGAAAGTATCACAAATAGAATTGCAAAATTACATCTTGCGTTTGAATACACACATCCATTTATAGATGGCAACGGTCGCATCGGACGAGTCCTCAATAACTATCTTTTAATTCGTGAAGGATTTGTACCGATTAATATTAAATTTATAGATCGATCAAAGTATTATGATGCCTTTAAAGAATTTGATAAAAATGGCAAGACGGAAATCATGGAAGAGATTGTCGCGAAAGCCTTAACAAATAGCTATCACAAACGTCTAGCGTGCTTGGAAGGCAAGAAAATAATGACTTTAGTTGAATATGCAAAATCTCAAAAGATATCTCATTCGAATCTTATTAATAAGGCAACTCGTCAGACGATCGAAGCTTTTCTAGAGAAAGATGTTTGGAAAATAGGTGCATAAGATTATGAACGAATCAGAAACCCGAGCTGGATACATCGCCATGCGAAGGAGGAATGAACTTTTGAAATAAACCTATGGCTACTAAATCATTAAATAGTAATTTACATAAAGCAGGTAGAGTAAAGCAAGACGAATTTTATACCCAGCTTATTGATATTGAAAAAGAGCTGAAGCATTACAAAGAACAGTTTCGGGGGAAGGTAGTTTATTGTAATTGCGATGATCCTTTTGAGAGTAATTTTTTTAAATACTTCGCTTCTAATTTCAATGCACTGGGATTAAAAAAGCTCATCACTACAAGCTTTGTTAAATCGCCGATTGTTGGTGGGCAGTTGCCGTTATTTGAAGTAGCAGGATTAAAGCCGTCGGGCAAAGAGCCGTTTAAAATAGAAATCACAGAAGTGCCAGACAGCGATGGTGATGGTGCCGTAAACATCGACGATGTAAAGTTTTTGCTGAAACACGACAAAAACATAGCAACCCCTCTTAAAGGCAACGGCGATTTTCGAAGTGACGAATGTATCGCACTGCTCAAACAAGCCGATATTGTTGTAACTAATCCTCCATTCTCACTCTTTCGCGAATATCTTGCACAGCTCGTTGAATACGAAAAGAAATTTTTGATTCTAGGCGACCAAAATGCAGTAACCTATAAAGAAACCTTCGGTTTTA
>JBBTUF010000039.1:0-20396 GCA_038063855.1 Patescibacteria group bacterium | reverse complement strand
TTTTCGAGACCGATACTGCGCGCGATTTCTTCAGTTTTATACTCATAGGCAATCGCTACAAATGGCGTGTTTTCTGTAGCGGCAAGAATATTTGAATGCATTCGCATGCCAAGCAAAAGGTCAATGCCTGCATATAATTCTTTTGCATGATCAACATTTTTAATGGTTCTCATTTCAAGTACGCGTACGCCTTGTTGTCGTAGCTTTGCAGCAACTAATTCTGTAATACTTGCATCGATATCTCCGTATTCAGGAGCATTGACTTGCACAATCGGAGCTACGGCACAGTTCGTCTCACGAGCAAATTGTACCACAGCTTTAATAATTGTGTTTTCAAACGTAATTTGTTGCGCTTTGGGCAACCAATTTCGAAGCGTGAACCCAAGCGTCAAAGTCTTTGGCTTTGTATTTGTTTGAGGATTTGTCTTTTCAAGTAACAGCGCGAGATCAACTGATCGAATCACATTTTTTAAGCCATATTTCATAAGAAGTTGATATGATATTTCTCCCCGTGTAGCAACAATATCGAACCTTGAAAGAACCCGAGCCGTCATGCGCTCAAGACTTTGGTACCCAAATGGGCCAAAACTCAACGGCATTGCAATAATTTTTGCATGACTTATTTTTGCGACACGATACATAAAAAGTTGCATCAATAAATTCAATGTCTGTGTAAATCCTTTTTTTGATCGCAATGAACCTGAACTTAAAAAGAAAATATAATCGGCATTTTCATAATCAGCGAAAAGTGCGCGAAGCGTACCTCGCGGTGCTTCTTGCCCACCAACGCGTACACCGAGACGCGCAACACCATAAAAACACACAAGCAAAAAAAGTCTGTATAGGCGTACAAAAATATTTTTATTTTTGAAAACCGCCCAGCTATACAAAGTCTCGTCAAACACTTCTGCCATATCGCTTGATAACAAACGTGTGTCTACGCCGTGAATCGTGATATGAGCCGCAGGAAAATTTTTCTTTATAATCGAGACTAGGACCGAAAGATTGGCATGATCCCCCACATTACGAGGACTTGTCGCATTTGGTATCAGTACTCGAACTACCCTTGACTGCTCTGCAGGCGCCACCTGTTTTGTAGACCCCGCAAGAATCCATCGAGCATTGAGACTGCGCTCGAGAAAAAATGCTCGGAGTTTACAATATCGGTTAATAATAAAAATATATCCGCAATAGATAGGATGACGCACAAACTGACGCAAAGTAAAAATAATATACGTGGCAGACGGAATATGTTCCTCTCTCTGCACCAACTCACGCGGGAAATATGCACTCATGCGTGCGGGCATTGCCAAAAACCGTGTATTTTGAACAATGTGGTCTCGAAGAGTTTGAGGTGAACGAAAATAAACTTGAGCAGATTCTACAAAACGATATTGTTGGCGTTGTGATTTGCAAATATAAAAAACGAATGCATCGTTTGCAATCATCGTCTCGGGAATGCATATGCTGTGGGCAAAATCGCGCCGTAGCGCAAGCAAGCGCCCATCGGCTGAAAATCGATTATTACCATGGCGAACCTTCTTACGAAATTCGGCGTAAACATTAAAAGTGCAGTTGATTGCTCTCTCTGTAAACGTTTTTCCTTCTACGGGCGTAGGATTCCCACCGCACAGCACCACTGACTCATTTTTAATAATTGGTTTAATGAGATCACGAATTACAAACGGATGCGCAAACACCACATCCGCATCCGACTGGACAAGAATGTCGGAATCAAGAGTCTGATAAATTTCATTCAGGCGCGAGGACTTCCCTACTCGCTCATGATATTCTCGTAATTCAATTTTTGGTGACGCAATGCTTCGTACTACATTTGCAGTAGTATCAGAGCTACCGTCGGAGATAACCAAGATACGCTCTAAAATAAAACCCTCCTCTTTTTGTGCGAGAACTGACGACAAAAAAGCGCCAATATTGCGTTCTTCGTTTAGAGCGCTCAGGGCAACCGTAACACGAGGGAGGTTGGTACAACTTGGATTCATGTTTGTTATTCCGCTTTTGACAACAATGATTTTGTTGTCTCCGATATCTCCCATTGACGACTATTCAATGCCTTAAACGGCGCCAGGCGCGCAGTAAGCGTTGAAAGGCAATAAAGCGCCATGTGTACTGGCCTACGCAGGCTAAACTTCATAAATGCTTTTACAAACAACCATGCAGGTATATGAAATGCTCTCTTCACTTTCTTGGTTCCAAAATGCGCTCTTAGTTGTTTATTGCCATCAACAAAACGCTGGCTTTGTCGTGCGTGATCAATAAGCGTCTGTGGCGCACGAAACAACACGCGCGCATTTTTTTGATAAAGAAATTTGTATCCTGCATCTTTACACAATAAATACGAATATGAATCTTCCGGCACAGAATCAGGCCATACAAGACGCGTATATAAATCGCGAGAAAATGCTCTGATACGCCCGTGACACAGATAGACCGTTTCGCTATGATTTATGTTTTCATACAGTGACTGCTTAAACCAATGGCTCGAGCCAATAACCGATTCAAAAAAAGTATTTGGTGGAGCACTAACGACATTGCCACCAACAAGGCCAACAGATGCATCGCGCATAATCGGTTTTACAATTTCCGCTATACACTTATCATCAGCAGGTAAAACATCTGCATTCATAATTACAAGAATGTCGCTCTTTGTTCGTACAATGATATCATTTTGTGTTCTATTCAACCCTTCGCGTTTTGCATGCTCGACAAGTTCAATGCGAGGATCGGATATCAATTTTACAAACTCTGTCGTGCGGTCAGTTGAACCATCAGAGATAACAAGAATTTTATCAATAACAAATCCTTCTATCCGTTGCGCAAGTAACCCTATCAAGAGAGCCGCAATATTTGTCTCTTCATTGTATGCAGGAATTCCTATTGTTACATGTATATTCATCGTTTTGTTGAAATATCAGTATCCCAAAACCTTTTTGTTTTATAAAATGTATTTGGCAAAAACGCCATATATATCCGTAACATCGTATACATTCCAAATAAAATCGGGTGGCGAATGCCTTCCTTGAAAGCGGCTTTGACCGATAGTGCCACCGGAGGCGGGTATTCTTTACGAATCTCCTCTCCGAAATAGCGCGCCAGCTCATCTGCAGAATATTGAAATTTTTTATTCTGCTTTACATATTCTGCAACAAAAAGCGGACTTTTATCATATACAACCGCATCATGGATGTACTCATACGTCCCTCCAAGTTTTTTGTTTTTAAAATATGCAAATGCATCTGAATTGATGACCTCTTCGGGAATATCGAGTTTTTTTGCCCATGCAACCTGAAACGCCTGGCAACGCCCATTCGCTGATAAATAGTTATCTCCTCTTCGCCAATGTGCCGCGATATATTTCCCTATGCGCGTACCTGAATGCTGGATTCTCTCAATCGTTGATCCTGCGGGCGTTGGCATAATATTTGCATTTGCCATAGTCAGTTTTTGATTTCGCTCAAACGCATTCACCAGTTTACTAATTGCATCCGGTTCAAAAATAATATCGTCCTGCGTCAATACCACAAGCTCCGTTTGGCACATAGCGATAATTTGTTTTAGACGCGCAACTTGCCCTCCGCGAACACTTGCAAAAACAACTTCAACGCCAAGTTTTTTTAACTCGGATTCAATTTCTGGCTTTAATTGATTTCCGTCAACCGCCACAATAAATCGAAAAATTCCAATACCAGTTGATGCTCGAAGTGAACGCGCGGCACGTACGAGTGACTCCCCGCCAACATATGTCGGGATACCAACGGTCAATATTTTATCAACAATCGATTGTTTTGTTATTTTCCCTCCAAAATCTTTAATGGTCATATACTTTGCCTCTCTTATTTTTTTAAATTCTTCGTTGAAGAAACCATTTTCCACAATCCCTGACTGTCGAATGATATAACTTGCTCGGCTCGAATACGCAAGAATACTTGCAGAACAATTGCACACACAGTATAAAAAGGGTCTTTAGCAATTGCAGAAATTATTCCGCGCATTTTTTTCGTCATCGGAATAAAATAATAAGAAGCACGATCACAATTATAGTCACTTTTTATATGCGATTTTTCAGTCAATGCTCTCGTTGCTTGTACAATAAAATCTTTTACATTACCAGGCGAGCGATAATACACAACGGCATCGATTGCATAATGGAATCTACCATTCATCTTTTTTACACCAAAATAGAGTTCTTGTTGATCCGCAATGGTACCAAACGGAAATCTAAATGAAGCGGTAAAACAACGCCGTAGTGCAGTTGCGCACCCAGAACCACTATAGATATTATCTCCATTGTTGTAATCTTTTGTGATTTCATGCCATAGAAGATCTGTTGCATTTGTTACTTTTTCAAAAAAGCTTTTACCGGACAATGGTTTATTATACCCTGCAACCGAGATTACATCGCTCTGTAAAAATGGTTCAACCATACGGCTGATAACATTATTATCACTTAGCAATATATCAGCATCAAATTGAATAAAAATATCGCTCTCGTTGCGTGCATACAATTCATTGAGCCGTGCGGCTTTGCCCTTTCTGGCAACATAATTGACAAGCCTCACGAGAGGATTATTTTGCGCTATACAATGCACGATCGCACCAGTCTCATCAGTGCTTCCATCACTAATAACAACTATCTTTTTTAAATTAAAATTTGTTTGGTTTTGACTTACTATCGAATCAATAAGGTACGCGATATTTGCTTCCTCGTTGTATGCGGGAATTCCAACTGTCACCGTAAAAGGTCTTTCTTTTATTTGCGCGTTCATATGGCTTGTACTTTTGATTTTATTGTTCGCTCTTTCGCCCACGACGCCGCAGACATAATGGAATTGTATGTCCCCGCATCAATCCAAAATCCCGGCACGTGCGCGTACCGGCATCGGCCTTTTTCGATATATTTGTTGTTTACATCTGTAATTTCAAGCTCTCCACGACGCGAAGGCTTAATGGTTTTGATAATATCAAACACGTCTGGTGGATATAGATACAACCCTGTTATGGCAAAAGAAGATTTTGGATTTTTAGGCTTTTCTTCAATACCAATAATCCTGCCATCTATAATCTCTGGCACGCCAAAACGGCACGGATCATGAACCTCTTTCATAAATACAACGGCATCGCTACCACTTTCCGCCCATGCAGTCACTGCCTCTTTTGGCAACGACGCATTGTCAAATATATTATCGCCCAAGATTGTTATTGATTTATCACCACCCACAAAATCGCGTGCGACATCAAGCGCTTGTGCAATGCCACCGGATTCTTTCTGTATTCCATATGATATCCGCGCGCCATGTGCTGAACCGTCTCCTAAAAGCTCAAAAAACTTATCCATATTTTCTTGACCAGAAACAATCAAGATATCACGAGCACCCAAAGATAAAAGCGTCTCTAGCGGATAAAAAATCATCTCCCGATCAAATACCGTAAGCAAATGTTTATTGGTAATGTCTGTCAGAGGGCTTAAACGCATGCCTTTGCCTCCGGCAAGTATGATTCCTTTCATATTTTATCATTTAATATCCTTGCCCATCACTCCGTGCCACAAATCTATGTGAGCGTTTACAACGCCCGTTTTTTCAGAAACAGCTCTGCTCCAATCTTTATTCTTTCTGTACCATTCGACAGTTTCTGCGAGTTTTGCAGGAAATTCAGAAGCGCCAAAGCGCGCATGCCAGCCAAAATCACGCTCAATTTTAGATGCATCAATGGCATACCGCCTGTCATGTCCCGGACGATCTGCTACAAATTCGATTTTTGATTTCCAATCAACCCCCGGCACAATTTGCTCAATAAGCATCTGTACAATCGTAAGATTATTTAACTCATTATCAGCACCAATGTTATATACTTCCCCGGGTTTACCATCAACTAGTACGCGGGCAAGAACCTCTACATGGTCGCCCACATAAATCCAATCGCGAACATTTTCTCCGTCGCCGTAAATTGGAGCAGATTTATTTTCAAGAAGACGATTTGTAAGATATGGAATAAGCTTTTCAGGATATTGCCACTCGCCATAATTATTCGAGCAATGAGTAACTACAACCGGCAAGCCCCATGTAAAATAATATGCATTACACAAAAGATCGCCCGAGGCCTTTGTCGCTGAATATGGCACATTTGGCTGGTATTGCGTTTGCTCAGTAAATTTTAATTCTTTTTTATCGAGAGGCAATTGACCATACACTTCATCAGTTGAAACTTGAAGATACTTTGTACACCCATATTTTTTAACCGCCTCCAGAATATTAAACACTCCCGTAACATTTGACCTAATAAATTCTTCTGCCCCTACATGAATCGAGCGATCAACATGTGTTTCAGCTGCAAAATTTATAACATACTCTGGTTTTTTCAAAGCAATGATTTCCTCAACATGGGCACGATCTGCAACATCGCCGCGAATAAAGCACACGCGAGAGTCTTTTGACTCTCCTGTGCTCGGATCAAAATAGTCAGAAAGACGAGTCAAATCCCCCGAATACGTCAAAGCATCATAAATTATTATCTCTGATTCCGGATATAGTGCCCGCCAATAACGCATAAAATGGCTCCCTATAAAGCCTGCCCCTCCAAAAATGATTATGTTTTTCATATATTTCCTAGTTTTTGAACGATTTATTATATAACATTTCCTGCCACATTGCAAGGGCTCTCGTTTCAGGTAGTTCAATGTTGCCGAATGTGATCATTTCGCCTTTATTGATAGGCTTCGTAACGCGCGCGTTCTCTAGTACTCCGATTGGGACACTATTTTTATAATCTTTAATAAACACAGCCTCGCCACGAACATCGAAACTTCCAATTCCGCGGCTAATACTATCTCCTATTTTAAAATCATGTTTTGCCAAAGTCATGACCTGCACCGATGGCGTTGTTCCATTGTTAAACCCCCAAGATCCGTGGCGCTCTAAAACTCTCATTATTGTTTTAGTAATTTCGAGATGGCATAAATGAAATGGCTTTAAAAGAATATAATATGGGCCGTCACCAAGTTTTAAGTATTTCAAAGAATCATGTTCGGCACTATCATGTTTTGCAACAATAAACACGCTTCCACCAGCAGACGGGCAAAGGATATAATCACTTATCGGCTTACCTAAACTTTCCGAAAGTTTTGCGAGCTCAAACGCCCCAGCTGAAACGGTTTCGCAAGATGGCCCCGCAAGCCCACGATGAACAATTGATGCTCCAAGACCGTTTGCAACCAATGCCTGCTCGATTTGTATTTTGGTTCCGTCAGTAAATGATGTAATTTGTTTAATACTATTACCACTTTTATTTGCCCAATGCGTCATTTCCTCATGCGTTGGATCATGATTTAAAAACCCTTTCGAATTACCATATACAATAGGCGTAAAACCCATAGAACGTGCTTCTTCATCAAGAGCGGCAAGTGAACCAGGCTGATCACCCTCCGCTTCCACACATACACCTTTTCGTGCAAGGTATGACCCAACAGTAATTTGTAACTCAGAATCCATTGTCACAACGGGAATATTTGCTTCTAATATTTTCTCAACAATCGGGGCAGCGTATATCGGCTCACCAGCACACGACACAACAATATCAGAATCGCGTATTACTTTCTCGATATCATCTGTCACGTGTTCCATAGAAATGGACAAATCACTGCGCGCATGTGCGCTTCGAGAAACAACCAAACTCAATTCAAGATGTGGGTGGCGTTTGATAGCACGCATAAGACCCCTGCCAATGAAGCCCGTGCCGATAATGCTGACGCGATATCGTTTTGATTGTTTTTTGAGCCCACTTATATTATTCATAATTAAGTTTCTTTTTTATTTTTTAATTATCATCTTAGATGAATATGATTGCTCCCACATACTACTAGCTCTATCTTTAAATAATGCGTCTAGTGATACTAAACAGTAAACTAAAACATAACTGGTAAACATAAATGGATTTTTTAAAAAAGCTCTTATACATCTTATTTTTAAAAAACTAAAAGGTAATTTAAAATTATCACTAATTTTTTCTTCAGAATAATACTCAGCAAGTTTCTTTTTGCTTGTTATAAATCTAGAGCTTTGTTTGACATGATCTATGAAAGTTTTTGGTGATTTATAATAAATATGAGCTTTTGGCTGATAAAAAAAGTTGAAACCAAGCTCTTTTGAACGCAAGTAGGAATAAGCATCTTCTGCTGTTACATCATATGGCCATTCCATTTTTTTAGCACAAGCACGAGAAAAAGCACGGCTAAACCCATGGCACATATAAATATTGTCTCCGTCTTTAAATTGTTCTAAAATATCAATTTTCATATAAACACTGAAATTGATTATAGTCTCAAAAAATGTTTCTGCCGGAGTAGGGATTCCATTATTGGAAACAATGCCTAGATTTTCATCTTTATAAAACGGAGCCACCATTTGTCCCAAATAATATTTATTTGAAGGTAAAATATCTGCATCTAAAAGTAGCAAAATATCGCCTTTAAATTCTTTTAATATACTGTTTTGACTTTTTGCCGCACCCTGTCTATACTCATGTTCGATAACCGATATCTTCTTGCTTGCAATAGATCTCGCTTCTTCCACTGTTTTATCAGTACTGCCATCAGATACTACTATTATTTCTAGAAGCTCAAAGTTTACTTCTTTTTGATCAAGTATACTTTCCAGCAAATTTTTTATATTTGCCTCCTCATTATAAGCCGGTATTCCAACAGAAACTTTAAACTTTTTTTCTATAAGCTTTGGAGCATAAAATATTTCTGGAGGTAAAGATAACGCCTTATCTCCGAACATTGCTTTGTATTGAGACTTATAAAGTTTGAGCATTTGCCCTTTTTCTGTGGAATTTTGCCAAATTTCCTTCTCACAATAATTATTATTCTGCATTAGTTGAGGTATATTTAATATATATGGCATATCTGCCCAAAAAATGGTATCTGGAAACATCTCCTCGCAAACATCATGAACAATTACATGATCGACATGATTTCCTATTGCGGCTGGTCCAAAAATTGCATAATTTCCTTTTGAAGTTATGTTAATCGTGTTCTCTAATAAATTTCTTATTTCTGAAATAATTGCTTCATCATCTAGAGAAGTTATACCCTTTGCAATATGAAAGCGGTGTGTTGGATATATACTATTGGCTTCTGGCAATATTTTTGAAACTAAATTTCTAAATATTCCAACTTTTTTAGTTCGCCAAAGAGCATCCACAAAACCCAAGTGAATAGCTTTTGCTCCGATGCTCTTACAAACTTTAATATCTTCTTCTCTACGCTTATCAAAAAGCTCCTTAGCGTCTTTATATCCACATTGCATTAAAAAGCCTCTTACTGATAAGGTTTTATGTTGTAAAGATTTTGTAAATACGCTAATAACATTAACATCTGTATATTTTGATAAATGCGAAATTAGTGAACCAGCTGAGAATACAGCATCATCTAAATGAGGTGAGATAAAATAACAAGGTATCTTATTTTTAATAATTAACTCTATTCGTTCATTTAACTCCTCTGAATTCGTGCTATTAAAAAAGCTATTAATATTAGTATCGCTCATTCTATTTAAATAAAACTCGCCCATCCTTTTTCCTACCTCTTTCCAAGAATGAGTATACACATAATCCATATTTTTACTGCGCATTGCTTCTAATAAATCATAATTTTCTGGCACTAACGTTTTATTTATTAACATTGCAAGCATTCGAATATCGTGAACTGGAACACGATAACCATTTTCTGAATCTTTAACTTGCGAGCGCATGCCAGTGCTATCGCCTACAATAGTAATTAATCTTTGGCTCCATGCTTCGTGCACCACATTCGCATTAGCTTCCCAAATTGCAGGGTGAACGAATGTGAGTGCGTGCTTATAAAGATAATATTTATCAAAACCTCTAACGACTCCCAAAAAATGAACTCTGTGTTCTAGATTTAATGACGCTACAAGTGCAAGTATTGATTCTCTATATTTAAAATCTTGAGTTGTGCCTATATGTATAAAATGAATGTTTTCGGGAAGAAGTGAAAGCGCATTTATTATTGATTCAATATTTTTAATAGGTTTAATCCGACTATTATCCATAATGTATGTTCCAGCTTCACTTACAATTTTTTTAATTGCTACTGATGTATTTGCTTCTATGTCGGCATAAGCTTCATTCTCTAACCCATTAGTGATGACCTGAATCAAATTTTCTTTAATACCCTGATTCTTCATTTCTTCCGCTTCCCATGGAGAGACCGCACGAACGCCATCTACTACTCGATTAATCAGAAATACACCAAATGTATTGGTATAAAAACGCTTTATATTCCTAGATATATATGGAAATACTGACCATTCAGGACAAAACCCACCATGAGGAGTAACAAATAAAAAAAACTTTTTCTTGCCTGTCAATTTCAAAAATAGGGCCCGTAGCAATATCCATACATGCGGAAATATATCAAAATTATGCAAGCATACCGCGTCGGTTTCATTCCAATTAATTTCGGGCTTAAATCCAAGTAAGTGATGCTTGTAACGACGAACTTTTAGCCCATCGATAACCTCTTCTTTGGATAGAGAGGCTGTTTCAGTATATGTATCTGTTGTTGTGTGGATAGTAATATCCCAACCTTGCTTTGCTAGCATCCTATAGGTTTGCCAGACATTTATTTCAATTCCAGCAGTTACAGGCAAAAAATATCGTAAGACAACATTAATTTTTTTGTGATTACTTGTGTTCATATTATTTTTTTGCAACCGCGGTTATGATTATCTCATAACGTGAATCATCATGTTCTAAATCCTCCGTTCTTAAATCTTCTACGGCCATGCCAACCCAAAAAGCTTGCCCAACCAATACATTTCCAAAAGAAGAAACTTCTAAATTGTTGGGATTAAAAAATTTACTAAATAAATATTTAATACCAGATCGAGTAAATTTCCAATAACTTCCTTCTGGATCATATACTGGACCCATAGCTTTTGAAGTGAATAAAAGATGTCCATCTGGCTTCAATATACGATAGCACTCGTAAAGTGCCGCGTCACAGTCATCAATCATACCGAGAGTTTGAGTTAGAATTATGCAATCAAAAGAATTATCAGGAACATGTGGAATATTTTTGAGATTTCCGTAAATTGTGGCATTTTTACAATCTTGATGAAGATCTAAAACATCACTTTTTGTAACTCTGTCTTCGCCAAATTTTACCGTATAATAATTGTCATGTATCTCAAGACATCTTCCGTAGATAAATTGTTTATTTTCACTTAGAAATTTATCGATATAATAACGATCGATTGGTGTTCCCCTATCAAAACCATATTTTGCGCTAAGTGGTTTAAGTGAAGTTCTATGATCAAGTAATACATAACCAGATGCCGGTTTTAAATAGCGCATAATAGGAGCACGTATTTTTCTAAGAAATGATGAAAATCTTTCTTTTTTAGTCATATTGAAAGAAATTGAATTTTTTCGTTTATTATTTCCACCTAAAACATTAGAAATTTCGCTCCAATTATATAAAACTCCGTCAAAACATCTATAATTTAATTCTAGCTTTTTTTTGCTTCCTGTATCGTGAAGAAATTGAACTGCAATCATAGCAAAAATCGCACGAAATAATTTAGAAGTTTCTTCTGATTTGCCACTAATGTCCACGATATTTTTTAATATAACTTCCCTAGATTCTTGATTGTCCCACCCCCAGTGCAAGGAATTTGCAAATATAAAATACGGATGCGTAAGTGCATTATCGCCAAAATCAATTACCGCAACATAATCATTGTTTACTAATACATTTTCAAAATGAAAGTCTCTATGAATTAGCTCTTCGCACCAATTTTTATATAAAAGGGGGAATGATTTAGTAATTATAAAAGACGCACGAATAAGTTTTGGTATTTGTTTTGGATAACGGAACATGGCATAGACAAGTACAAAAAAATAGATAAATAATGTTTCAAAATAATTACGTTTTGGAAGTTCTTTTCGCTCGCTTGGGGTAAGAAAACTTCCAAGATATCTCCAAAAATCTGTTGCAAGCTCATAAATCCTAGATTTCTCAGAAAGATTTGTGACATCTGAAAGATGGGTGCAATCCTGCAAATACTCAAAAACCGCAATAATACTATTTGGCGTAATTTCTTTCTCTATAATTTTAGGGATACGTACATTTTGATATTTACTTTCAATTGAATGACCGATGCGCGTAAGAACGCGATGAAATAATTCATACAATCGAACTTCTTTTAGAAGTTGATCATATTCATATGTTTTAACAGAACCCTTCCATGTTTTTATAAGTACTTTATCGCCTTTATTGTTTTTATATATTCCAATTCCGCACGGAAAAACTTTTAAGGTTTTTTCTAAAGTAAAATTTCCGTGCCTTGGTGGAAGGGATGTATCAACATTAATTTCTTTAAACAAGCTTATGATTCTAAGCTTTAGTATTAAGAAAACATATGAAAATAATTGAGTGTTTTGCGTCATATAGATAAATCATTATTCATTGATAACTGACAAGAAAATATTACTCCTACGCAACCAATCAAAATTTTGAGCCCAACTTACAGCATTATTATTCATTTCTTCACGTAGCTTATGATCCTCGATCATCATCTCTATGCGCGCGGCAAATTCACGCCAATCGCCATACGGTACTAAAAATCCCGTGTGCGGATTGTGAATCGAGTCACGCAAACCCGGAACGTCGGAAGCAATTATTGGCGTACCACAAGCATTTGCTTCGATTGTGGTGATGCCCCAGCCTTCCATCATTGAAGGGTTCACAAGCATCCAAGCACTTTGTAATAAATACAATTTTTCGTCTTCCGAAACTTTTCCTTTAAAATCGACCTGTCTGTCGATTTGTAATTCGCGCGCAAGTCGCTTGAGCTTACTTTCTTCTTCTCCAAAACCTGCTATCACAAGACGAGCTGTTGGAGTTTTTGACAATACAAGACGAAATGCCTTAATTAAAACATCAATAGATTTATATGCTTTGAGCCTGCCAAGGTACAGCACCGTCGGAGTTGAACTTTTTTCGCCAACACAAAGTTTTTCAAGATCAACGCCAGGGGTAACAACATCAATGCCAACGCGCTTTCCAAGCCCCAGCCCATCCATATCGCGTTTTGATGATTCAGAAACTGTAATAAACTTAATATTGCGATATACAATCGGCATCAAATCGCGCTCAAGAAAACGCGCAAATATTGCAAGAGGTTTTGGCAACCAACGCAAGAACACTTCCTGATGAACATGATGCACAAGACAATAGATCGGCTCTTTGACATACAGCGGCGTAAAAAATGGAATACCATTGGTTCCGTCTATAACAATATCGTAGCGCCCACGAAAACGAAATATGTAGTAGAAGAATGCCCATACATACACAAAATAAAACCCGCCTCGGCGAATAATTTGGATGCCATCAATCACTTCAGAGCGTGGAGATTTGGAATCATTCCCACAAAATATCGTTACAACATTACCTGCTGTAACCCAATGTTTTGCAATCTCATGTATATATACTTCCGCGCCTCCACCTAAAACATGCCGTGTATCACGCCAGTTAAATATTAAAATACGCTTACCTGATATACTTGCTGGTTGCGGCACACGCTTAGGCAAAAATACTTCGATAAAATCAATAAAGTTACGCGAGACAAATTCCATTTGTCGTGTATAGAAGTGCATAAGCGAAAATACACCTAGCCCAAAAATGCTCGACATAAAAACAACATTTGCAACAGCTAACACAGAGCTATGAAATATGACAATACCTATGGCCATCACTATCGATACACAAAAAAGTGCAACCGGAAAAATATATTCACGACGCGCCAAATGATACACAACGATTACATTTAAGATTGTAAAAAGAGCGAGCGCTATAGCATAAATTGTCACATACGGTAAAATGGCAAATGCTTTGTCTCCTAAGAGCACCGGAACAATAATACGCCCAAAGACTCCAAGCCCAGCAACACCAATGCAAACCAGCGCGAGAGTTGATGCAAGTATTACGCGAAATACAGGCTCTGTTTTTTTGCCAAGACCCTCAAAACGGCGCACAAATGTAACCATAAACATATTAGGCATTGAACCAAAAAAGTAGATCATTTTCCCAACAAGCGCCAAAAAGATATATTGACCCGCAAGCTGGGGCGACAAATAATGCTTAACCAAAATAATGTCGAAGTTCAAAAACATAACCGTCGCAAAACCAGTAAATACGGCACCTACAAAATATCGCCAAGGGAACGGTTCCTGCTCTTTTGGAATTGTTTCAAAATCAAAACGACGCACAACAAAAATATATGAAGCGACAGCGCCCGCAAATACAGAAATAGGAATTGCGAGAAATATCCAAGAGTTTAAACCAAGTGCTACCAAGATGCCTGCCGTAAGCAACTTCGCAATCGGTTCAAGAAGTGTAGTTAAAGCAACAGTAGAAAAAAGCAAATTCCCTTGCAAATATGCTCTGTATGCTGAATTAATAATGCCAAACGAAATTGTCGGCATAAATAACAAAAGCACACTTCTGTCAGCTATTTGGAAAAAATCTGAAAGAAATGGCACTGCAAAAATCCATGCGGCTGAAATTGCAAACGCTGTAATAAGCCCCTTTCGCACTGAAGATTTTAAAAACGCTGCGCCTATCGCTTCTCCACCAGACGCAGACAAGTAAGCCGTTTTGTAATTGACAGTAGAGCCAAAACCGCCCAAGAAAAGCCCTGTGACTTGAGATAAAGTACTGATAAGCGTCACAAGCCCCAATTCTTCAAATGTAAGAACACGCCCAAGAAATGCGTTGAAAATAAAATTAACAAAATTTGCAAATACCGATGCGATAATCAAAATACTGCCACCAGAAACCGTACTGTTTTTTAACAAAGCAGGAATCTGCGGTATCCATGATCTTTCTGCTACATTCTGTAGTCGCATTACAGGCGCAGGAATATATTGTGGTGCAGGTTTCAATACTGGCCGTAACACTGGCTTTAGAACTTTTTTTGCGCGCAAAATGTGTAAACCATGATTTGTTTTTTCCCAATAGTGCGGTCTGGTAACTAATTGCCACGCCGCAACAAAAGCCGCAAGACTTGCAAGCAACCAATAGAGCGGTATTAAGAATATATATTTTACAACCGGCCAATGCCCACGCTTTGCGCATCCGATCATGTAGTAATAAATGCAAAGAAAGTTTCCAAAAATAAGCGAGGTTGCCGCCATATAGAAAATAACGGGCGGATAGAGCGCTTCAATAGTAGGCCCCACGATTGAATACAGCGTAAAATACGCAACTGTCGCAATCCATAAAAATGGATTAATAAGCATGAATGCAATTTTGCCACCGACATTCAATTGAAAAATAAGTGCGTGAACGCCGAACTCGCGCGCAAACTGAACTGGGTGGCGCATATGCACCAAATATGTTTGCATATACCCTTTGATCCAACGGCTTCGTTGACGCAACCAATTACGAACATTGCTATTTGCTTCCTCAAGCGTTACCGAATCGATAATTGCTGTGCTATATCCTTTCTTGAAAAGTCGAATTCCTAAATCGCAATCCTCCGTTACATTAAACGGATCCCACCCTTCAAGCTCAATTAAATCTGCCGTACGAAAATGATTACTCGTGCCACCAAGCGGTATCGAAGTATTGAGCGTTTGAAGCCCTGTAAGCACGAGGTCAAACCATAATGAATATTCAGCCGTAAAAAACCGTGTTAAAAGATTTTGGTGAGGATTAAAATAATTAAGCTTTGCCTGCAGACACCGCACATCGCGAGACACTTTGCCAAAGCCAAGGTACGCTTTTTTTAGTTGCATCGGATCCGGAATATCTTCGGCATCGTAAATTACCAGATACCCCCCGCGCGCAAACGCAAGCCCGTAATTACACGCTTTCGGTTTTGTCTTCGGCATTGAATGCGGTACCACAACAATGCGAACGTATGAGGGTAAACCCATCGCGCGCGCAGCCTCAATTGTTGGCCTATCGTTTTCTTCAAGCAAAAGTAACACATCGAGTTTTTCTTTCGGCCAATCAATTTTTGCAATTGCCTCGAGAAACCCCGGCAATATATGAGCCTCGCGATACAACGGACATAATATTGAATACACTGGTAATGAAGCTGGTTCAAGATTTGCTAATTCTTCCTCGGTAGAGACAATTTCTGGAGGCGTCGATAAACTTTTTATAACGAGATAGAAATTGAAAATAAAATCAAAGAAATAAATTGCACTCAAAATTGCAGTCAAAATAATGGCGGTCGAAAGTGGATAGAAAATAAACCCAACGCCCACAACGGCACACACAATACCGATGCCAACTTTTTGCCACAACATAAACGTTTGAATTGCTGATATACGATGAGCGAGTGTTGTATGAGTAATAAACCGCTTTTGTTTATGTGCGATACCGGCGCCAATCATCGACTCATTATCAGTTGGTAAAATATGGATTGGCTTACTGCGTAAAAATTTTAGCTTCAACGCATTCCAACCAATTTCAAAACTTGCTCGAAACAAATTTACTTTCGAGATACCAGCATGTCGATCATCAAAAGTAATATTTACTGATGTAATTTGATGCCCGGCTTGTCTGGCACGAACTAAAAATTCAAGATCAAACGTCCACGGTGTTGGGTGCACTTCAATCTCGCGTACCACCGTACGCTTCATGACCTTAAGCCCTGCCTGCACATCAAAATTAAATCCATGGAGCGCGCGCACAAAAATAAGCGCAAATGTTTTACTAAACAATTTACGCAGAAATGAAACGTGACGTTCCACACGATTGACAACAACAACATCAAATCCATCTTGAATTTTTTGAATCATTTCCGGCATCGCCTCGGGAGGATATTGCAGATCAGCATCAATCATGCCAACAACGTCATACCGTGCACGAGCAAATCCTTCTAACAAAGATTGCGCCTTCCCTTTTGCTCCTTGTTTTATAAATAAAGAAATAGGATACTCAATTGCGAGCGCGCGAAGAATATCGCGCGTACGATCAATCGAATGGTCGTCAATAAAAATAAGCTCATATGAAATGCGACGAGCCACAAAAGCAGCATCGAGACGCTTCACGAGTGCTCCAACATTGCCCTCTTCGTTGAGGGTTGGAATAACTACCGAAATGCTGTCATATTTCATTTTTGAAAAAGGTAAAATGCCGCACTGGGTATAGAAAATACCAAATGTGTTACTCGATTAATATTTACAAGACAACGCTTCTGCGACTCTTTATAGTCGCATATTTCATGAGAACTGTCAATAGCGCACGCAACCCTGTGTGTACGCTAGCCTTAGACGTATAAAACTCTTAAAAATGCCTCATTCTCAAGCGTTTTTGACCTTTTGGCAAACTTTCAAGTATTTATGTATTCGTAGCAAAAAAACTGCTCTTTACCTAGTAAAAACAGTGGATAAAACTACTTAAAATACGCTCGGAGAAGATGAATTATGCCCGGTGCAATAGAAAGAAAAACAATCAAAATAATTATGGGCAAAAGATATCGGTCAACATCAGGAATAGTACTACCAAGGAAATATCCAATGGTTGGCATCCCAATCCCCCACACCGCACCCCCCACAAGATTGTAAGAAATAAATGTACGATATCTCATTTTACCAATACCCGCCACAATGGGCGCGAAGGTACGAACAACAGGCATAAATCGTGCGATCACAATTGTTTTTGGTCCATTGCGCTCATAAAATTTTTCTGCGGTTTGCAAATGCTTTTTATGAAATATAATTGAATCTTCACGTTTAAAAAGTCGCGGACCAACGCTACGCCCAAATGCATATCCAACGCTATCGCCTAAAACTGCTGCCAAAAAAGTAATCAAACACAAAACCCAAATATTTAAATAATCTTGCGATGCAAGAAACCCCGCCGTAAATAATAACGAATCACCCGGCAGAAAAAAACCAAAAAATAATCCTGATTCTGCAAACACAATAAACGCGATCCCTATATACCCCGCTGTTTTAATAAGCGGAACCACGTCATGAAATTGCGCAATAAAACGTAGAATAGTGTCTAAACCAAACATATCAACAATGCTAACATTTTTACAGAAGTACTAACACGGACATTAAATACCCTACCGTTTGCGATCACCTTTTTTTAAGAAGATTTTACGAAGGCGAAGATTTTTTGGCGTTACTTCAAGGAGTTCATCGGAGCCGATATAATCAAGATATTCTTCGAGACTTAACGTGCGAGGAGGTGTGAGTTGTACGGGTGCATCAGTGCCCGACGCTCGCATGTTCGATAATTTCTTTTCTTTACATACATTAATATCAAGGTCTTCTTCACGAGTATTTTCTCCAACAATCATGCCCTCGTACACCGACGTGCCATGACCTACAAAAAGCATTCCACGGCCTTGCGCAATTTCGAGGCCGTAGGCTACGGCATTGCCAGTCTCGTGCGCAACCAAAACACCATTTCGTGCCTGCGGTAAGTCTTCGCCCTTTGGCGCAAAATGCAAAAACATTGAATTGAGTACCACGGTACCACGCGTCTTACTCATTAATATAGAACGAAGTCCCAACAGTGCGCGCGTTGGCATTTCAAATGTATAGCGATACCCATCAACATGCGGATGTACGTTTTTCATAATTGCTTTACGCTTTCCAAATTCAGTGGCAATAACACCTGCATATTCTTCGGGTACGTCAGCGATAACTTCCTCAATCGGCTCATGTGGCTTTCCGTCAATCATTTTAATAATTACCTCGGGTCGGCCTACTTGAAATTCATATCCTTCACGACGCAAGGTTTCTATCAAAATCGAGAGATGCAACTCACCACGGCCCGACAAAATAAAATCTCCTTTTTCACTAGGCGTTACACGCAAACTCACATTTGATTCGAGTTCGCGATTAAGGCGCTCTTCGATTTGTCGCCCTGTCAAAAATTGCCCATCCTGCCCTTGAAATGGTGACGTATTTGGCCCAAGTGCAATTTTGAGTGTTGGTTCCTCAATCGCAATTGCAGGCAACGCTTCCAAAGAGTTGGCGTCAGCAATTGTTTCTGAAATTCCTGCTGTAGCAATACCGGTAACCTGAATAATGTCGCCCGCCACAGCTTCGGATACTTCAACGCGACCCAACCCTTTCGATGTAAAAATTTGATCGAGCTTGCCACGTGCTTTTACGGTGCCATCAGCTGAAAGCAAAGCTACCGCCATACCTTGTTTTGCGACACCGCGATGCACGCGACCGATTGCGTACTTTCCTTTATAGTCGTCATAGTCCAGTGCTGTTACAAGCATTTGGAAAGCCCCGTCGGGATCATTTTGTGGTGGATGAATTTCTTTAAGAATTGTTTCAAAAATTGGCTCCACCGTACCGGTGATTGTCTCCAAGTCTCCCGTTGGCATTTCTAAAAACGCGGCGCCCCTGCGGCCAATTGCATACAGTGTCGGAAATTCTAATTGGTGATCTTTGGTTGCAAGATCCAAAAATAAAGTATGCGTCTCTTCAATAACTTCTTTAACGCGCGCAAACTTTTTATCAATTTTATTGATGACAACAATAACTTTAAGCCCGAGCCCAAGCGCTTTTTGTAACACAAACCGCGTCTGGCTCATGGGGCCTTCTTGCGCGTCAATAATAAGCAAACAGCCGTCTGCCATATGGAGCGTTCGTTCAACCTCCCCACCAAAGTCGGCATGGCCCGGTGTGTCAATAATATTTATTTTTACACCTTTGTATTCAACGGCAGTATTTTTGGCAAGAATGGTAATCCCACGTTCGCGCTCGAGTTCGTTTGAATCCATGATAAGCTCTTGCGAAAGCTCGGCTGCCTTATCATGAAATGTGTGTGATTGTTTGAGTATTGCATCAACAAGCGTGGTTTTTCCGTGGTCCACGTGAGCAATGATTGCAACATTTCTAATATTTTTTGACTCGATCATAGTGATATAAAAAACACCCGCAGGGGGCGCTTATCTGATAGAAATACATTACCACAACTTAGTATAAAAAGCAAAAAAATACCCCCAAACAAGATTTGCGTTACCGCATTTCTTGCTTGGGGTTTTACTGCTTGGTGTTCTTGAGTCCTTCCTTACTTATTCGTCCAGCTTCTTCTTGAACTGAGAAACGGTAACTCGAGACTCCACGTAATCGGGTCGAACTTCCTTGCCGTTCGGATCTTTACACATGATCCAGGTACCTTCGGCCGACGCCGGAGTGAAAAGCCCATTCGGTTCTGCTTGCGGGAGCCTTTCGTGATCGGCAGGGTGTGACTAGATACCAATGACGTGGACAGGAAAACCTTTGAAAAGCTCTTCTTTTGCCTCTTTGCGATCAGCTCGGGTGAGAACATACGTCTCATCAAATTCTGTACATAAAGCTTT
>JBBTUF010000038.1:0-9241 GCA_038063855.1 Patescibacteria group bacterium | reverse complement strand
AATTTTTGGTAAATTTAACTCCTCGACTGTTCGAATTTTTACAGGGACCAAACGCATTGCGCATCCAACAAAACCTCGTTGATAAAAAATATTTACACGAAAACGAGCGCGCCCCTTGTGATCAAATGAGAAATCCAGCTCTTTATTCTTTATAAACTCTTCCTGTTTTGCTGGATCAAGCATAGTGAATACAAGCCCTTGCACCACGTCTGGTGTCAAAACTTGCTTTTTTGTAAGCGGTAACAGTGCGCCATTAACACGCAGTGTCGGATAACGTCCTACGGAAAAATGAATGTCTGAGGCATTTTCACGTACAACAGTGGTTATTAAATCTTCAAGCTCACGAGCGAAGTCCATGTAAATCTATTTCTTACGCGAAAGCTGATATTGAACTTTTTCAACTACTTCTCGAGGTGTAAAATGCGCCTTAATGACATAGTCGGTTGCACCAAGTTGTATGCCTCGCTCAATATCTTCTTTCTGACCAAGATTTGAAAGTACAATAATAATGGCTTTGCCCAAAAGATTATTTTTCTTTAATTCAGCAAGCACCTCAAACCCATCCATCGAAGGCATAACGATATCAAGCAAAACAACGTCATAGGTATTATTTTTCATTTTTTCTAATGCAGTGGATCCGCTCGACGCAATATCGATCGAAAAATTAGCCTCACGAAATTTCATAGAATACATGTCAAGTAGAAACTCATCATCATCGACAAGCAATAGCTTCTTCGGCTCCTTATTTGTATCTGGCATATGTATTTATTATTGTACAACAACCTCGAATAGCTCTTCAAGGCCAATTAACCCATTAAACACCTTTAAAATCCCATCCTGCTTCATAGTAGTCATGCCTTGGCGCTTCGCCTCTGCAATAATACGTGTCTCGGTTGGTTCCTTAAGTACAATACTCTCAAGCTCTGGCGTCATCGCAAGCATTTCATATATCGCCACGCGTCCACGAGTACCTTTTGGACATGTGCCAGATGGTAATGCCTCGTATACAACCTTCGGTATCGAAGTATTTTTTTTAAGAGCATCTGGCATTTCATCGAACTCCTTTTGAAGTTTTTGTTTAAGCTGTCCTTCCACTTGGATTTCTTTACGCGATTCAAGACAAAGCGTACGCACTAATCGTTGGCCAATAACCGTAACAAGTGTTGAAGGAATTAAAAATGGATCAATCCCCATATCAATAAGCCTTGGGACAACTCCAATTGAATCGTTTGTGTGGAGCGTTGATAACACGAGATGACCCGTAAGCGCCGCGTGTACTGCAAGCTGCGCTGTTTCTTTATCACGAATTTCACCCACCATGATAATATCTGGATCTTGTCGGAGTACACTTCGTAGCCCTGATGCAAATGTATATTCAATCTCCGGCCTTACTTGAGATTGATTAATGCCGTCCATATAATACTCGATCGGATCTTCAAGACTTACAATATTTCTCTTTTCGTCATTGAGAACTTTCATCATAGCGTACAGTGTTGTAGATTTTCCTGAACCTGTAGGCCCCGTAATCAATATCATGCCAAATGGCCGCTTAAGCCCCGCTTGAAGAATTTCAAGATTGTGACTTTCAATCCCCAGCTCGCCAAATGTTTTAACCGCTATATCTGGATCAAGAATACGAATTGCCATTTTTTCACCGTAGTACGTTGGAAAGGTTGAAATACGAAAATCAACATCGCGTTTATCAATTCGTGCACGAAAACGACCATCTTGAGGTTTACGTTTTTCATCGATTTTTAGGTTCGCCGTAATTTTTATACGCGAGATAATTGCCTCGTGTACATTCATTGGCAATAGAATACTCGTATACAACACCCCATCAACACGAAATCGAACGCGTAACTGCTCACGACTTGGCTCAATGTGTACGTCTGACGCCTTACCTTCCACCGCATGGCGCAGTATCACACCAACCATTTTTGTAACAGGAGCGTCTTCTATAATATTGTTGCTCCCTCCTTTTGCCGAAGCTTCGGATCCTTTACTGTGAAAATCAATTGTTGACGAATCAAAATCATCGCCTAACTCCCCAAGAGCCTCAGATAACTCTCCACCAAGACCCTGATACCCTGAAATTATTTTATTAAAATCACTTCGATCAATAAGAAAAATCTTGAACGGAAGGTTAAGATTTGATGAAATAAATTGTAACGCCTCACGCGCCTCAATGTTTTCGGGCGAAACCATACCAATGTGAAGCACCCCGTCCTCAACTCCAAGTGGTACCATTTGATAATGGCGCGCTGACTCTTCAGGAACATTTTTTAAAACGTCAAAATGAACTTTCGCGCCAATAGACGTGCTTACTGGAATACCGAGTAAATCTGATTTTGCAGAAAGAATATCCTTCTCAGGCACACCCTGATTGATCAAAGCCGTTTCAATGTCAATTTTTTTCGCACGAACTTCTTCTTTTGCACGACGCGCATCAACATCGGTAATCGTGCCCTTCGCTACAAGCAAATCTACTACAGATCGCATAAAAAGCGCTATTTTTTCTTACTAGATGACACTACTTCGGGCGCTGGCAATGCATCTTTAATAAACTCAAATGGATGTTTATAATTATCAGGCGGAAATATGTCAGGAATAATAATTTCTGTTTCCTTTAATGAGGTAAACCGAGAATCTTCAAAAAACTTAATATCAAGATTTAATGTTTTAAGCGTTGCTACCGCTTGAGTAATCGCCTCAACTTTTGCCTGGTCTTCATCACTAATAACACTCACAGCAGAGGCACTTTGAGTCGCTATATCTTCTGACACTGCATCCGACTGAACTGTATTCTCGCGTAATTTAAAATACCAATACCCGCCTCCTGCTAAAATCATAACAACCACAAGAATCAATATCATCGGAAGAAATGATTTCTTTTGAGGCGCTTGCGGTGTTTGAAAAGAATTAAGAGCCATAATACATTTTCCCATGCACTGTTACCGAATATATATTTTGTGCCGTTTCCGTAATTGAAACTGAATCGATATCCATAAGTCTTAAATTATTTTCAACTCCATCAAGAAATAATCGAACTTGTACATAGGTGCCTTTTACCTTGATTTCAAATCCGATGCTTTGCTGGTTGGCGCCACTTGAATTGGTAGTAGCTGGAGCAGATATCGCAATGGAATCAAACGTAATGCCTGTCGCCGGTACAAATTTTTCAAAAAACACATACAATTCTTCCGCGTACACATTTTTTGGCATTAAGTTATTTAGTCTATCGCTTTGTTGTTTTGTGACCTGATGATATCTCTCGAGTAACGTATCACGCTCCGTAGTTATATCTTTCACCTGCTTATCGATATCTTCCACTTTCGCAAGCTCTGCACGTAAATTTATAACATTCGTCCATGCTGGCAAGGCAAACTGCATTACTGCAAAACCAGCAGCACCAAGCATTACAATCATAATTAAATTTCTCATAGATTGATTATCGAATTATCGAGAGGTGGCGCAACTATATTATCTGGAGTCAAAGAAGACGTATTTTCCGACACCGGCTTTGAGTGAATATATGTATCCGAAAGTGTAATATCCGCCGAAAAATCTACAGCACCTGACGAGGTTACCGTCGGGGCACTGGGAATAAAATCAGTCATATCTTTATGTTCGCTTGCAAGGCGCCGAAAATAGCGTATCTGCTGTGCATACGAGAGATAATCAGACACCCGAAGATCTACTCTAATCTTTGAACCGCTGTATCCAAACGAACGCAATGCAACTTTATCAAGAATGTGGTTTTCAATAAAATTAAAAGCTTGTGATGAATATACGTGCTGGTTAAGTATGCTGTAACCTCGCTCAATTCTTTGCTGGAGAGACTGCGCCTCTTGGATTGAGGGAATTTCCATTTCTTTATGCAATTGAGCGAGATGAACTTTTGCTACATTTACTTTCTCTTGCATTGATTTCTGTAAAAGCATTAAAGCGCCAGTAGCCACCCCCGCAAGAATCGCAACAACAATCGTAAGCGCACCAAAAAGCCCCAACCCTCGTCGTGGGACAAGTGTTGGAGGTACTACCTGCGCATGTGATATAAATTGAGTTTGCATCTTTTATTTATAAAATTATTAACGTTCTTGCAATGCTCTAAGTGTAAGGCCAACAGCAATACTAAAACTTGGAGCAATACTTTTAAGTGATTGTTGCAAAAATGCTGGATATTCTATCTGTGCGAATGGATTTGCAAGTAACACTTCGATACCGAGCCTTTCAATTGCGTAATCGACAAGCCCCGGCATTAAGCTTCCCCCTCCGAGTAATACAGCCTTGTCTACTGTAACTCCAGACTTTCTCCTATAATTTGTTCGTAAACGATCAGCTTCATCAAAAATAGAATCGAGTAGTGGTGTAATAGTATGCCGTACTCCTGCCGACTCTGGTCGAGATACAATGCCGAGTTCCCGCTTCATAACTTCTGCACGTTTAAAATCAATACCGAGTGACTGAGAAATTGCGAGAGAAAATGCCTGGCTCGCTCGATCAATATGATGGACTGAACGAATAATACCTTGATCAATAATTGCAATTTTTGTTGAAAGCGCTCCTATGTCAAACAACATATACGCACTCCTGAACCGGCCTCCAACAGCACGAGCGGCACTAAATATTTCTATTTCAAAACCTGACACTTCAATTTTTGCATCAGTCAAAATTCGTTTATATTTTTCAATGACATCTTTCTGAACTGCCGCAAGTAATATTGATACTGTCTTTTGCGGACCTTCCTCCTTGCCTGTTTCAGGTATACGCCACCAATCAAGCACAACATCAGCAAGCGGAATCGGAATATACTTTCGAGCTTCATATGGTATTGCTTCCGATAATTCCGAATCTGAAAGATGCGGCATTTCGATAACCGTCACAAATGTATATCGAAGAGGTATCGCAATAACACCATGGACGGCAGTAGCGCCCGCTTCTTTCTTCAAATCAACGATCATTTGCGAAACTTTTTCATCTTCAAGCATCATTGCTCGTCCTGCTTCACCTCCGGTGTATGCCGAAGTAGATAATTCACCATAGGTCTCGAGCACTGCACGTTCTTGCTCCGTTTTGACCTGTATAATTTTCAAAGTAGAGGTGCCGACGTCTATACCAACAAAGCTCTTATCGTGGGAGAGCAGACTGCTAATTTTTTTCGCAAAAAAGTCGTTCATGCAACATAACATCTCCACCCTCCGCCAGCTGGCGGATCTCGGCTTTGTAGGGTATGGTTTTATAATACCATAAAGCGAAAATGCTATGTCCTATAAAGTTATCCACACAATCTTTGACCTGATTTTCCCGGTTCGTTGCTTTGGATGCCGCGAGGCGGGAACACACGTATGCGCCGCCTGCGCACTAAACATACGACAAAAAAGCCAGGAATGTTTCTTCTGTGCCATTAAATTAGAAAAGTTAGAAACGCGAAATATTTGTGAACGATGTTTGCGACAATCGCCTCTTGCTGGAATTTGGTGGCCATGGCGATATCAAAACGAAAAAACTAAAAAAATCATTGCAGCATATAAGTACAGAAACAAAGAATGGTTAGCACTAATACTTTCCACATATATTGAAAACGTATTGGACATGCGCGTGTTGCAATCGGACATTGTGGTAATACCCGTCCCCCTTTCGGATGCACGACTAAAAGCGCGTGGATTTAACCAAGCGCTTTTGCTCGCAAAAAATCTACCATTTCCAGTCTTAAACAACGTTGCCGTAAGAACAAAAGATACGCCGTCGCAGGCGCGAACGCACTCGAGGCGTGAGCGCATTGATCACATGCGAGGAGCATTCTCAATAAAAAACAAAGCAAAAATAGCCGGCCGCACTATTTTACTCATTGATGACGTTGCTACCACCGGCGCAACGTTGTGTGAGTTAGCTTCAGAGCTCAAAAAAGCAGGCTCTGGGCAAATCTATGCCGCAGTGCTCGCGCATGGGTAAAAAGCAAATGGTTTTGCTTTTTACGAGATCGCTTCAAGAACTCAATTTATAACAAAAAGCGATCTCCGGGGTCGCGCGAGAGGCGCGACAAAAAAAATTTGAATGAGGAAAAAAACATGCTACGATGGCGTTACTTTTGGAGACTTAAAAAACTCCATTTGGAGGCGTGGCTGAGTGGCTGAAAGCACCTCACTGCTAACGAGGTAAGGGGTAAAACCCTTCGGAGGTTCGAATCCTCCCGCCTCCGCAAAATTGATGGTATGCTCTTTATATATGCCAACTTTTTCAGATATAAAAAAAATTGAGCGTAAGCCTGCCCTACAACACGACAGGCCTATTTCTACCACAAAGCACAAAGCTCCTGATGAACCAAGACCTCAAAAAATAAAACAGGAGATTACACGTAAAAATATTAGCATCGCATGGAAGGCGCCGGAATACGTGTACTACAAAAAATCACCTGATTGGTATTGGTCGCTCGGAATTCTTGGGGCGGCACTCATCGGCGTCGCTCTGTGGCAAAACAATTTTCTTTTTGCACTTATTACTCTTGTGGGTACTTTTGCGATAGCACTCTATGCAGTACGAAAGCCTCGCACAATAGAAATTAAAATTTCCATAAAGGGCGTGGAAATTGATAACACCCTTTATCCCTACGAATCCCTCAAATCATTTTGGATATTTTATCGCCCGGGAGGTGTTAAAGAATTAAGCTTGATGAGTGAGAAAATGTTTATGCCTCGCATTGCCATACCGATTGGCGATATCGATCCCGTTGAGCTTCGTGACCTCCTTATACAATCGATCCCTGAAACTGCGCAAGAAGAATCCTTCGCCGACGCCATTGCCCGCTGGCTCGGATTTTGATATAGTGCGCTCAAAGTGCCGTGGGCATTGTGGGATAGGTCGCCGATATAGATATAGCGCTCACGCGCGAACGGCGACCGCGCAAAAGTCCCCCGGACTTTTGCGCCCGTCGTTCAATGGATAGGACGCAAGATTGCGGATCTTGCAATCGAGGTTCGATTCCTCGCGGGCGCACAATTACATGGAAGAATCTATAACGCTTTCTACTCTTCTCGTCGATATTTTTCGGCTTACCGATTTTCAAAAAGCGGCGGCAAAAAAGCTTTCGCTCGAGACCGTTGATGATCTTTTACGCTATTTGCCCGCGCGCTATATTAATACCTCAAATCTTATTTCAGTCAACGATGCAAGAATTGGCACACAAGTTACAATAGAGGGCAAAATACTATTTCTTGACGCTAAAAAAACTTTTCAAAAACGTCTTAATATTACCGAAGCTCGCATAGCTGATAACACAGGCGAGATTACTGCCGTGTGGTTTCACCAACCCTACATATCGCGAATGCTCGTAGAAGATGATCTTGTGCGACTTGAGGGTAAAATTTCAGAGAAAAAAGGAAACCTTTTTATTTCGAATCCACTCTATGAAAAAATTAGCATCCTTTCATATCGAGGAAGTGGCGCTCGCATGATACCGGTGTACCCCACCACCCGAGGACTCTCAAGCCGCTGGATCCAATTTCATATTTCGAAAGTATTTCAGATGCTAACCGAGGAAGCAAAATTGAATTTATCGAGGGCGTCGGAGCCCGCTCCGCGGGTTAAGGCCGAGAAAAAATCAATTTTGTCTTCCGAGGTTCAAGACCCAATTCCAAAAGAAATTTTGGATCGATATCATCTCCCCGATCTTTACTCGGCATTTCGCGCCGCACACTTTCCAAAAAACGAAAAAGAAGTTGAGGCGGCACGCAAACGCCTCGCATTCGAAGAAATTTTTTTTATACAGATTATGCGCATGCGAGAGCGCCTTGCACTTGAAGAACTCTCAGCGCTTCCAATACCACGCAACAAAAAAATCGAACAAGAATTTCTCGGCCGCCTTCCGTTTACACTTACTCAAACACAAGCACGAATGCTTGAGACAATTCTCGAAGATATTTCACACAAAACCCCCATGGCACGGCTTCTCGAAGGTGATGTAGGAAGCGGCAAAACAATCATTGCCGCCGCTGCCTCATACATGACGCTCCACGCTGGGTATCAAACAACATATATGGCACCAACTGAAATTTTAGCTCGCCAGCATTTTGATTCATTTTCGCACCTCATGGGCTCGCCCGCCATAAAAATTGGGCTTTTGACATCAAGCGAGGCTCGTATTTATCCATCAAAAGCGTTTGGTAGCCAGTCGGCTCATATTCCAAAATCGCAGTTACTTCGCTGGGTAGAGTCGGGCGAAGTAAAAATACTTATCGGCACGCATTCACTTTTGAGTGAAAAGATAAAATTTAAGAATCTTGCTTTTATTGTTGTCGATGAACAACATCGCTTTGGTGTACGCCAACGTATGCGCCTCGCGCACAGAAAATCGACAGAACACGAGTTCGTTCCTCATTTTTTATCGATGACCGCAACACCAATCCCCCGTACGCTTGCGCTCACGGTATTTGGCGACCTTGATCTTTCAGTGCTCGACGAGCTACCACCCGGCCGTTCTCCAATCACCACTGAAGTACTTATAAAACCCGAGTTGCGATCGTGGGAGCATGTTCGCAAAGAAATTGAAAAAGGCAGACAAGCATTTATTATCTGCCCACGCATCGACCCCGGCGAAGACGAGAGTAAATCTGTTAAAAAAGAATATGAACGAATGACGCAAGAAATATTTCCAGAATTTCGCACCGCAATGCTCCACGGTAAAATGACGCCTCGCGATAAAGAACGCACCCTCAACGACTTCCGTGTAGGCACTATCAACATACTCATTTCAACGACAGTTATAGAGGTCGGCATTGATATACCAAACGCAACAATCATGATCGTGGAAGGCGCCGACCGCTTCGGTCTTGCGCAACTCCATCAACTCCGCGGACGCATTGGCCGAGGAGAGCATAAATCATATTTTTATGCTGTAAGTGAAACTGCGAGCGCAAAAACAGCGCAACGTTTACGCGCACTTCGTGATGCCTCGAGTGGTTTCGAACTTGCAGAACATGATTTACAATTACGAGGCCCCGGTGAGCTTACGGGCCGCAATCAATGGGGCATAAGCGATATCGGTATGGAAGCTCTCAAAAATATCAAAATGGTAGAAGCGGCCCGATCAGAAGCAAAGATGCTTTTGACACAAGATCGTGAATTAAAAAAATATCCGACTCTTCAAGAAAAAATCGCGACTCTCAATCAAGAACTGTATCACTTCGAATAGATGTATGGTTCTGAACGCGAGTTTTCGGCGTCACCCAAAATCCCAATCTAAACC
>JBBTUF010000037.1:0-9265 GCA_038063855.1 Patescibacteria group bacterium | reverse complement strand
CATTAAGAAGTCGAAAAAACAACTTAATAGGTTTTTTTGGACAAAGCTGGTCTCCGACGACCAACTAATCATTGCTCGAAAAGACTCAACCTTACGTAAAAAATTATGTGTAATTTATGTCTTCAATTTTGAAGAATGATATTTGCGGGCGTGGGACTCTCGTGTGAGGTAATAAAATAATTAATCTTATTAAAACTTGCTGCGGACAAATTGCCACATAGTGATCGCTTGATCGTACAGGTAATGCGTCCAAAGCCACATAATACCTTTCCACATAAGGGCAAAGTTTTCTTTGAGTGTTTTGTTGTTGATGAGCGAACTAATTGATACACCGAGGAGACTTAAAATGATTACTGCCATGACAATAATAATTATAAGTTGAATGAACCCTCCTCCTGCCGTTCCTCGGATTTTTCTTTGCATACCCATAGTATAGCGTATTGTATTAGAGATAATCGAGTGGATTAAGATAACCTCCCGCAGGTATTAATCCACAGTGTTGCGTTTGTGTAAGTCGATAGGTATTACTGGCATAAACCGTAAAATGAAGATGAGGGCCGGTAATATATCCTGTTTCTCCGCTATAACCAATAACATCCCCCCGGGTTACTTTTTGACCTTTTGTAACCTGTATTAACGAAAGATGTGCGTATAGCGTCGATAAATTATTTGGGTGTTCTATGATAATCCATTTGCCGTAGGAGCCGCCAGGGCAAATCGCATCAGCATTTCCGGTGTCTTTTATAAATCCATTACTAGCGGAAAGTAGTTTTGTGCCAATAGGAGCCCGAAAATCTATACCGTTGTGGCCATTGCCTTTATAAATATCTGATCCATAGGTGGTCGCAAAATCTGTTTTCCCAAATCCTTGTGTAATGAATGGATTTGCAACTGGCCAACCAAGCACTCCAGAACCTTTTGTTGGGAGTGATTTTGGGTCAATAAGAAGTTGAAGTTGTGCTTCAATGTTTTTTAGCTCATTTTGAAGTGCCGCGCGACGTTTTTCACGATCCGTTAGTATTTTTTGAAACTGTGTTTCTTGATTTTTACTATCTTTAAGGAGAGAGCTTTTTGTTCGATTAATTGATTCTTCAACATTTTTTTTGCCTGTTAAATCTTTTTTATAGCTCAGGAGTATTTGTTCCTGCGCCTCATGTTTTGTTTGCTCGGTATCAAGAATCGTTCTTTGCTCTTTTAAAGCAGTGATTTTTTCCGCAAGAGTATCGTCGAAGGCTATAACTGAATTTTGCTCTTCAAAAAAATCAGCGACATTACGATACGCGAGTAATATTTCTATAAGAGTTTGTTCGTCGCTTTCATTAAGGGTACGGATGAGTTCAGAAATCGAAGCCTTCCCCACTGATATATTTTTTTCTTTATCATTGATTGCAATACCAAGCTCATTAATTTTTAGTTCCGTGTTTTGAATTTGGTATTCAGTGAGTTTTATATCCGCATTCATTTTTTTTATTTGTGTTTCAAGCTTTTTAATTTCGTTTTTAAGGGTTTGGGATACCCCTGATTGATTTTCAAGTGCGACTTGATATTGTGCAATTTCTGCTTCTATTTTTTTTATTTCGATTTCTCGATTTTGAATACTTTTACGTAATTCTTCTACGGTTGTCGCGCGAAGCAAAAAAGGGATTGCAAGTAACAAAGCAAAAATAAGAAACCCTTGTTTTAGCCTGTGGATAGTATGGTGTATGCTTTTTTGAGTCTTGATATGCATATATCTTTACCTAAAATATCTATGAAGTCGAACGGCCCAGCCGAGGCTTCTTGACCCGATAAAGCGGCCCGCAAAGGCCATAAAATGCTTCCCTTGCCTTCTTTTTCTATAAGGGGCAAAAGAGCTACTTCAGCGCTTTTTGATGAAAAAGTAGATTGTTCAATGCCAGATAATAATATAATAATATTGTCAATATTGTTGCTGGTTTTCTTGTAGTTAAGCTTGCCTTTCCACAATAACAGTTCTTTAGAGTACTCGGGTATATCTACAATTCTTTTTATTCCAGATTCAAGTTCAGAGAGCCTCGTAATACGTTTTCTAAACAGTATAACGCATTTTTCAAGCATTGCGGGTGTAAGTTTCTTGCGCGTTTCCGCTGTGATAAAGGCCAATCCCCTTTTCGTGAGCTCAGCCGTCGAAAGTGATTTTATATATTCCCTATTAAACCAATCAAGTTTTTCTGGTGCCGCTATAGCTCCACTTTTTTGAATTTTATCGAGCGAGAACGCTTTTAAAAGTTCGAGTATTGTGAATAATTCTTTTTCTGGTTTGCCGTCTGCGTCAGCGCTGGGGTGCCAGCCGAGCAGTGCTATAAAATTTATGAGGGCCTCACGAAGGTATCCTTGCTCGCGATATTCTTTGATAGATAACCCACCATGCCGTTTTGAAAGTTTTGAGCGGTCTTTCCCAAGAAGAAGCGGAAGGTGTGCCCATTGTGGCTCAGCAAATCCAAGCGCCCGCCCAATAAGTATTTGTTTTGGGGTATTTGAAATATGATCTTCCCCACGAATAACATGCGAAATTTGCATTTCGCAGTCATCAACTGTTACTGCAAAATTATATAAGACCTCTTCCAGTGATTTTGCAATAGAAAAATCGCCTAAAAGAGTTGGATCAAATTCAATAGATCCACGAATAGTATCATTAATTGTAATACGAGCAGTCTCATTATTTTTAATTCGTATAATGCCAGTTGTTTGGTTTTTGTCTCGTACGCTACAGATATGGCGCAGGGGTTCTTTGTTTTGTTTTTGTGTTTCTGATTCGTGTTCTAGCTCCGCATGGGTATGAGGGCAGTAAAATGCGCGTTTTGAGTCAAGAAGTGTCTGAAGATGTTTTTTATAGATATCAGTGCGTTCGGTTTGGCGATAAAATTCCGCATATTCAAGCCCGAGCCATGTGAGAGAATCGATTATATCTTGATCATAGATTTGCTCCGATCGTTCGCGATCAGTGTCTTCGATTCGTAAAATGAATACGCCGTTGTTTTGTTTGGCAAATAGCCAGTTATAGAGTGCCCCTCTGGCAGTTGCAATATTAAAAAAGCCTGTCGGTGAAGGTGCAATTCGTACTCGAATTTGCGCTGAGTTACTCATGAAGACCTAAATTTAGAAGTTCAGTTGCAATTTTTTGCGCAGCGTCAATACGTGCAAATGTACGCGCGGAATGTTTCATTTCCTCTTTTCGTTTTTGGTCATTAATAATTTTCATAATTTCCGCAATGAGCAAATGAGGAGTTAAATTTCCTTCTTCAAGTACTTCAGCAGCTCCTGTCCGAGCAAAATTGTATGCATTTTCGCGTTGGTGATCTTGAGCGGAAGAAGTAATAGGAATAATAATGGATGGTACCCCCCACGCTGCTATTTCAAAAATTGCTCCTGCTCCAGCGCGCGAAACTATAACATCGGCAACAAACGAAATATTCCGAAGCTGTGAAATATTGAGAATTGGATAAACATGGTATCTCTTTTTGTGGATATTTTCACCGAGTGTCACTTCCACTTCTTTGCGTATAAGTTCCGTATTAAGTGGTCCAGCAGAGTGTACGATTTGAATACGATCAATAATATCTGGAAGCATGGCTAATACAACATCATTTATTTTTTGAGCGCCTTGGGAACCTCCAAGAATTAGAATAATTGGGATTCCACTTTCGAGTTCAAACATATCAAATGCTTCATCTTGAGAGCCTCCTAAAATACCCGAACGAATTGGATTGCCAACAAGCGCAACTTTTTCTTCTGGAAACAGGTGTCCGGTTTCCGGAAAAGAAATGCCAATGCGTCGCGCAAATTTTCCACTCCAGGCATTTACAAGACCGGGAATGGCGTCTGATTCATGAATCATCACTGGAATACGATAAATTCGAGCGGCAAAAAGTGCCGGGAATGCCTCGTATCCTCCTTTTGAAAATATTACGTCTGGCGGGTGAAGAGTAAAGTGCCAAAATGCTGAAAAACATCCACGAATTGTTTTTATAGAATCAGAAAAATTTCTTATTGAAAAATATCGACGCATTTTGCCGGCGCGAATTGGTTCAAATAAAATATTTTCCTCTTGAAGGGCGCTGGCGTCAAATGGTTTTTCACCCATTAAAATCAAATCCATGCGAACAATTCGCCTTTCTTCAGCAATATCGCGAAGTGCTCTGGCAACAGCAATAAGAGGATAAAAATGTCCCCCTGATCCTCCGCCTAAAAGTATGATTCTCATGATTTAAATTTTGAAATTTGCAATACAATTCCCATCTCAAACAAAAGAAACGCGAGTGCAGTACCTCCATAACTTATAAACGGCAATGGAATACCGGTGAGTGGTAGAAGGCCCGAGAGTGCACCGATGTTTATTATAACTTGTACAACAACAAGAAAAATAATACCCCCTGCAAGTAGTTGTGAAAAATGATCTTTTGCTCGTGCTGAAATCATCATACCATGGACAAAAAATGCAAAAAAGAGGCCAAGCACTATAACACTTCCAAAAAATCCAAATTCTTCAGCAACGACCGCAAATATCGCGTCTCCTGCAGGTTCAGGTAAATAGGAGAATTTTTGACGTGACATACCGAGCCCTTTTCCCATAAATCCTCCTGATCCAATAGCAATGAGAGCCTGATTTATTTGATACCCTTCATCTTGAAGATTTACTTCTTTTCCTTGCCATGTATTCAAAAAAACAGTGATACGATCTTGTCGATAACCTGCGATTTTTACTAAAATAAGAAGAAGAATAATGCCAAGAATGATTCCAGCAAATATTTGAGCCGCTCTGCCCCCGCCCATAAAAAAAAGTGCAAGTGATGTAACTGCAACTACCCCCAAGGTACCAATATCCGGTTCATTTATTAAAAAAATACTTATAACGCCGAGAATAATTAAAAATGGCAAAAATCCGTGCATAAATGTTGAAATATCTTTTTTCTTTGCAGCCATCCATGCCGCAAGATATATCACGAGCGCTAATTTAACTACTTCGGATGGTTGAAAAGAAAATGGTCCGACGTGAATCCAACGAGCGGCTCCTTTGAGTGACGCTCCGCCCAATGCTGGAATAAATACGAGAACAAGTAATAGCAAACTGCAAATGAGAATTGGAGCAGCATATTTTTTATAGAGTGATATGGGAATAAAGAAAGCTGCAAAAAATAAAATACTTCCGGTCCCGACTCCGTAAACAAGTTGCTTCCACAGAAAGCGATAAGGAGTTCCATATGCTTTTTGAGAGAGCGCGCCTGAAGCAGACCCAAGCGCAATAAGACCTGCGACGAGAATAAGCAATATGATTGAAAGAAAATATTTATCGGCGCCTTTCATTAGCTTTTATTCTCTTTACTGCACTAGTAAAATGGTGTGCGCGGTCAAATTCATTTTTAAACATATTAAAGCTCGCAGCGGCAGGTACGAGTGCGATGATGCTTGCATTTGCAATTGACCGCGTGATCGCTTCTTCCATAGTTTCTGCTGTTTCGTATGTAGCAAGAAAGCGTTTTAGTTTTGTTGAAAATGAGCCAGGGATGACGACGGGATGAATGTTGTATTTTCTTATTGATTGTGCGAAGTTTCGAATGTCAGCTTCAGGAATTTTTTTATCTTCCCCACCGGTAATGATTGTGATCGGCTGCGAGGTAAAAGTATTTGCAAGTATCGAAAGTGAGTGCATTGCTGATCCGGGATTTGTTGCGGTTGTATCATTAATAAACGTTTGACCATTTTTCTTAGCGATCACCTCAAGACGACCCGCAGGTGCATCAAATGTAGCAAGACGTTTTTTGATTGTATGTGCTGGAACGCCGAGATGTTCTGCAACACGAATGCCAAGTTGAACTGCTTCTGGAGCTACGCGCCATGAAATATTTTCGCGTTTTGTTTGTGGCGAGACCCATACTATTTTACTTTTTGGCTTAGATAGCTTTGCATATTTTTTGATTACGGGGCCTTGCCATAAAAATGCTATATCATTTTTTTGTTGAGATACTAGAAGTCGCATCTTTACTCTTGCATACGTATCAAAGGATCGATATCGATTTAAGTGATCAGGGAAAAGTGAAGTAATAACAACAATATATGCACTATTTTGTATGTATTCAAGATCAAAACTTGAAAATTCTGCAACAATCCACTGTGGTGTTTGCTTTGTATAAAAATAATCGAAAAAAGAAATACCCGGGATGCCTACTGAAATTGCTTGAGTTCCGAGCAAATGTTTAATAAGGAGTGACGTTGTAGTTTTCCCCTTAGTGCCTGTGGTAGCAATAACATGGTCGCGAGGAGCTAAAGCTAAAAATAGTGCTCCATCATTTGTTATTGGCTTGCCAAGTTTTTTTGCTTTTTGAATATAAGGAGATGAATCTGGAACGCCGGGGTTTTTGATTATTAAGTCGGCTTGTTTGATATCCTCCATGCGATGTTTGCCGAGCACATACTTTATGGGTAGGCCCGCGAGCGTACGAAGTGATTGCGAAAGTTCTTTTTTTGTTTTGAGGTCTGTTACCGTTACAGACATACCGAGGTGCGCAAAAAAACGAGCGGCGCCAACTCCTCCACCATTAATCCCGAGTCCGAGTATTAGTACAGAATGCCTCGCACTATCCTTGGCGAAGAACTTTTCCTGCAAAAGCTCCAGTAGCTTTTCCTTTTTCGATTGCACAATGTCCATTTATAAATACATAATCAATACCGGTAGGAGCCTGATAAGGATCTGAATATGTTGCGTTATCTTTTATCGTTTCGGGATCAAAAACAAGTATATCGGCAAAATAGCCTTTTTTTAAAAGTCCGCGTGTTTTTTCGAGACCGATTCGTGTTGCGGGTTGTGATGTCAATTTCTTGACTGTATCTTCCCATGAAAGAATTGAATTTTCTTTTGAAAGTCGATTAAGAAAACGTGGAACGGCACCGTATGATCGTGGATGCGTTAGATCATTTCTCCGTGTTGTCGCTTTATTATCTTGTCCGACACCATCTGAGCCAAACATACTATACGGTTGTTTTGCTATTGCGACAAGATTACGACTGGAAAGTGTTTTGCCAAAAATTGTTACAACAAGATCATTTACAATTAAAAGTTGAATGAATGTTTCTTCAGGACTAAGGCCAGATGATTCAGCGATTTGTGCGATAGTTTTTCCAATGGAATGTTTATCGCGACGTGCTTCAGCAATAGTAATATTATCGAAATGGAGTGTCATTCGGTCAATTGATTCAATAATACTCGCTCGCTTACTTTGATCTGTAAGCATCCCTATAATGCGTTCTTTGCCACCTTCGAGCAACCATTCTGGAAGCATTGTGTACAGTAATGATCCCGTACGAAGATACGGGAAAAAATCTACCGTTATATCTAATTTTTCTTCTTCGCGTGCTTTTTGAATAATCGCAAGAGCCTTTGGCAAATCGCTCCATGCTTTTCGTCCGATAGCTTTAAAGTGAGCAATATGTACTTTTGCATTTGTTGATCGTGCAATATTTATAACTTCAACAACTGAAGACAGCAATCTTCTTCCTTCGTTGCGTAAATGAATACTAACGACCTTACCAGTTTCTGCGATTACACGCGCAAGTCCAATTATTTCTTCTTGCGAAACAGTTCTTCCGTGGCTTGTTGCAAGTCCAAATGAAAGACCCATCGCTCCCTCATCAAGAGAACGTCGAAGGAGTAATTTCATTGATTCTAATTCTTCGTGAGTAAGCTCACGAGGATCGTCTCCTGCAATATCTCGACGGAGTGTGCCGTGACCTACTAAAGTCCCAAAATTTACACCGATGGAATGATGTCCAATTTCTTCAAAGAAATCTCCCATACTTTTCCAATTTATGTTGATGGTTGAAACATCCACCCATTTTTGAATTGTACGAATAGCGCGAGCGTCAGTTAATGGAGCAAGTGAAGATCCACACACACCGCCAAGAATTGTTGTGATGCCTTGCAGAAGCAAACTTTCTTGGCTTGGCGCATGAAAAAGAGTCCAATGCGTGTCTGAATGATTTGTAATATCCACAACACCAGGCATAACAAACTTTCCCTTGGCATCAATAATACGTGTTGCACTTGAGAGCTCTCTAGGTCCGATTGCTTTAATAATTTCGCCTGATATACCGATATCCCCATGGGCCATAGGAAAGCCAGACCCATCAATGATCATTCCTCCCTTTATAACATAAGAATAAGTTGCCATATTTTTTTTTAATGAATACCGACTAGATGGATTACCATACCCACAAGCGCTGAAACAACACTAATAATCCAAAAACGCATTGTTACTTTATAATGCGGCCATCCCTTTGCTTCAAAGTGGTGGTGAATGGGGGCTGCTATGAATACTTTTTTGCCTCGGAATTTTTTGGAGGCTACTTGTATTATAACAGACCCTGTCTCAATAACGAGTGGAAAGGCGATGATCGGCAAAACAGCTACTGCTTTTGTAAGGAACGCAACAACGGTAAGCATTGTTGTAAGCCCGATCATGCCGGTTTCTCCGAGATAAAAACGAGCGGGAGGTATGTTGAACCATAAAAAAGCTAGAAGTGATCCACCAATAACACCTAAGAACGCGGCAAGATCAAGTTGATGCTGAAAGAATGCAATCCCCCCGTAGGCCGCAATAATTGAGCCAAATACGCCACCTGCGAGTCCATCGAGTCCATCGATGACGCCGGATGAAAACACAGCAAGAAGTGTGAACATAAAAAATGGGATAAATAATATTCCCATATGTAATTCTCCCAAAAATGGTACCAAAATACTTTCTGTTTCAAGTGGGCTATAAAACCACCATGCGCCAATACTCCCGATAACAATGACTAAAAATATGCGTTTTGCGAGCTCGAGGCCACCTGCTTTGTATTTTCCAGTATTCCAAACAAGTAACCAGTCATCCACAAATCCAAGGAGAGATGCGACGATAAGAGCGGCAAACGGTAGCCATGTTTGCTCTCGAGAAAAAAAGTTAAGTTTGATAAAAAGAGTTCCTCCGATAGTTTGAGAAAGAATCCAAAAAAGCAATGTTACAAAAGCAGTTGTAGCCCATACCAAAATGCCGCCCATTCGCGGTGTTGGATTTTGAGTACGATTTTTAATAATTTCTGCGATGACCGATGCCTTTCCTCCCGCGAGCGCTGTTCGTTCGTCAGTTTTTTTATCCCACAGTTTATATTTATAGAGATAGTGTGTGAGGAGCGGCGTTGACGCAAATGCTACAAAAAAAGAAAATACCGAAAGACCAAAAACTTTCAAAACATCTAACAATACCTCGGGTTG
>JBBTUF010000036.1:0-1523 GCA_038063855.1 Patescibacteria group bacterium | reverse complement strand
GAATATAAAAAAGATATTATTGTTGTTGCGAATAAAATAGACAAAATTAAAAAATCAGAACAAGCGAAACAACTTAAAATAATTCAAAATGCAGTTGGGTATCATAAGATTATTCCCTATTCTAGCGAAGAAAGGGTTGGTATCGATGACCTATTACGCGAGCTATTTCAGGATGGTTAGTAGTATACTCATTAAATGAAAAGTAAGTACGTTTATGTTTTGGTAATAGGTAGCATATTTTTTGGTGTGTGCATGCTATTTTCAAATGTGAAGGCTGAAGCGGTGGATTTAAATTTAAAAGATCCTGCGGGACAGCTTGTTCATCATGCGTTCAATATTAATTCAGCGCCTTCAGTAAAAGCGCTTGCATATACTCCTGATGGCAAAGAGCTTTGGGCAACATTGCTTCTCAACAAAAAACGTGGCGTGAGCGTGTTTGATGCCATAACGGGCAGGAATAGTATTGATATTGATTTAGCAGGGGGCGGGGGTGTTGAAATTATATTTTCACGCGATGGTTTGCGGGCGTATATAAGTCAAATGGAAAGCGCAAAAGTGTTTGAAATTGATACGAAAACTAAAAAAGTATTGCGCACGTTTGCCACGAAAGGATCGTGGACGAAAATACTTGCGCTTTCCCGAGATGAGAAAACGCTCTATGCGTCAAATTGGCTCGGTAATACGGTCTCCGAGATCAATTTAGAAAATGGTGTGGTGTGTCGAAAAATTTCTGTTGTTGCCACTCCGCGCGGATTATATCCAACGCCTGACGGCAAATATCTTTACGTAGCAGGTTTTGATAAAGGGGAAATTCAAAAAATTGATCTTGCGACAGGGAAAGGCAAAATAATTTTCAAGAGCGGTGGCGCAATGCGGCATATAGCTGCCGATGAAGATAATGGCATTTTATATATTTCTGACATGGGGAAGAATGTAATTTGGCAGTTAGCACTTCGCGATGACTCAGTTAAGAAATTTACATCAACTGATAATTTGCCCAACACTATTGCATTGAGTCCTGATAAAAAAATATTATACGTTTCCTGTCGTGGTAAGAATTTTTCGGCTGATAATTATTATAGGCCAGGACCCGAATGGGGCACGGTGTTGCTTTTTAGTACGGTAGATGCAAAAAAGCTCGATGCAGTTGTGGGAGGCAATCAACCTACCGCACTTGCGGTTTCTCCGAACGGTACGGGATTTGCGTTTTCAGATTTCCTTGATGCTCGTATTGAAGTATTTACAACGCCCGGATCTAATATGCTGGCAAACGGCAATGGAGGTCGCACGGCAGTGTATAAACAATATATTCAAAAAAAGAAATAACATGCCATCACTATTTCAGTCGCCACGGCGAGAAATAATTGTTATAGCGAGCGTAAGCATTGCGCTTGGGTTTGATATTGCTGTCCCGGGGGTACATCCAATATTGTTTTTCGCTGCCATACTTGGCTCGATCCATGTCGTATGGGGCGCACTCGAATCGATTATGAAACGACGCATTACAATCGATACATTTAATG
>JBBTUF010000035.1:0-7376 GCA_038063855.1 Patescibacteria group bacterium | reverse complement strand
CCGCCCATTGAACCGGAAGAATGGCTGCTGTAGCGTTTTGGAAAGAAAATCTGTTAAAAATATTTCTAACAATACCCAAGCCCTTATCAAACAAACTGCTAAAATTCCCTACATTGACTTTACTCATAAGTGGAGATACCAATGCTATTGAGCGATCATGTATCATTCCTCCCTTTGGCACTACATACACCGACACATCAGTAAACGGATTTAGATTGGAACCTAAATTTATAGATCTACCTGTAATATACTCACCGGCTGGGTGATCAAAGCAATTTATGCAAGCATGAATTTTAACGTCATATTGGTCAGAAACAATTCCATTATCTTCAAAAATTCCGATTGAATACGGCGCTGGATCATTATCAGAATAAACAGAGGCTGGCACAGAATCCCAAGATGCCATAGATCCGTTTGAAAGGCCTTTGTCAATATTGGAGGCTGGTCCCTCAATATACAATCTGGCGTGCAAACTAGATCCCAAAGTTACACCAGGCGCAACTTGAAAATGTAGCTGAATTTGATGCGTCGGCGCGGGAGTTCCTACCCCAACATATCTTGGAGTTCCTGTTCGCACTCCTGAACCTAGGGTACCACCCCCTCCGCCATCACATCCCTCTGGTATCGGAGGAGTATAAGATGAGGTGCAATGAACCGATGCTAATGCATCTGTAGGACTACACCGGCAAAGTGGATAAGGTTTATTTGCGGCTTGATTTGGTCCACACGTACAACTAAGTGGGATTATGACGTTATTTGCGTTACAATCAACATTTACTGGCGCCGGACATGCTGGTGGAGTTGATATGAAATTTTCAACATGAAAGCTCCCAACTAATAATGGCCCTCCTGTTCCACGTATATCATCAGTTGCGGCAAGTGTATATTCATGCCATCCAGAATCGAGAGTTGCTAAAGGCACGCTGTCCCAACTATCTGACAAATGAGGAAATTGTTTTTGAATATAAGACAATCCCCCAGTGACACCGTTTTTATATGTTCCCATAAAACCACGCGCATTAGGACCACCACGAATATCTACCCGTAAAGATGTTCCCTTCCATCGGAATGTAAGTGCAGATCCTGGTGTGTCAGTAAATAAATTTCTATTTTGATCTAATTGCCAATTTCCTGTAGCACTAAAGTAATTGGTATCACTTGATTTCCATGATACAACCGTATCCGAAGGATCATTTTGGTCTGAGGTTAATCTATCATCAATAATTCCTAGATCATTATTTGGCAATGGTCTATTTTGCATTTCAAATTCTATAAGTTGATCTCCACCTGCTTTACCATACCATGGCACTCGAATATTATGTCTGCCTTGCGAAAGGAGTCTTGTTTCGTAGTATCTCCAATCTTGATCTTGCCATTTATTAATAATCGCCAAATTATCGATTATAACCTTAACTCCATCGTTTGATCGTACTCTAAAACTGTAGAGATTATCTGCACCATTTGGTACATCAAAATTACCTTCCCAGACAACAAGGGTATCAATCGCAACAGCAGATGGATTCCCTTTCCATATCTTAAACGCTGGACGTGATGGATCAGGTAAGACAGGCTCTATCACTGAATAAAGAAAGCGATAAACTGTAATCGTACCCAATGCTGAAACAACTTGCTGGGGATCGCTATACCTATCTCCACAAAATTGGCCTACTGGAACAATCCTCTCGCTACACTTAGGATTGCCAGCTATTATTCCAGCTGGAGTATAATAATCTGTTCCTGATATCTTAGTATAACTGCAATCCGCCACAGCTAACCCCGCCGCTTTCCGCAATACATTCACTCCATCTGTAATAGTTACGGATCCATTACAATCCATATCTAGTTTAACGAGGATATCTTTATCAAGAGGGAGTATGCTACATAGGTTTTTGTCTGTATCAAGGCCAGCGGCACACCGGAGAGCAGTAACGCCATCTGTAACAGTTACAGCGCCGTCACAATTAGCATCGCCCTTCTTAACGATTCCAGCGCATGTTGTGGGTAATGCGGTAGCTGCTTGTGCAATCTGTGTTGGGGAAGCTGAATTGTCGACAAGGTAGGTTTGGGAAATCCAACCATCGATAGTACTATTGTCAAAATCAACGTTCCAATAAATACTGGATCCTTGAGTTACTGGACCGTCAATTACTGTTCCTATGGCGAGATTTGCTTGTTTGGTTGAGCTTACGAAAGTCCTAGAACTAAGATCTTTTAGAATATAGACACTAGCTTTAGCTTCTACTTTATTACCCAGTGGAAACTTTCGAAATGGAGCTACATCGCTAATCTTGATATCATCAATACGCGCGTCGAATGGGCCTACTTGAGATGGACTACTATCGTCATACGCTACAATAATTTGCTTAATAGTTCGTCCTCGAAGTTTACCAAGATAACCTTGAATTGTAGTGAGCGCTAGAAGAGGACAACAACTACTGAAGCTTGCATGCCTATATTGATTTGCTGGATGCATCAAGACGCCGTCACTTGCGTAAACTTCCAGATTTCTCAAATACTCTCCATTGTCTAAAAGGAGGTCTACGCCAACATTCATGCCAAATGTACTCTGTGGAGCAATTTTATATTCAAGAACGGTGTTCTCGGTAATGGGAATGTTGGCATCTGCTATTTTGTAGTAGATATATGAATTAGCTGTATTGCAAATATCATTGCCCGTAAAATTAAAAGCATAATTACCCACTTTGGGCCCTATAGCATTAGAACGCCCAAAATAGCCTATGTTTACACAACTTTTAGGAAACGCTAATGTTGGAGTTGTGATGCTAGATTCAAATCCCTGGCTATAATATATTCCGGTGGCACGAGAGCGAGAAAAATCGAGAGAGAGCGCGCCAGAGAGAACCCCGAAGGATACAAGAAGAAGAGAAAAAATACTGATAAGAGTAGAAAATTTTGGCGAAATGGATTTTGACATTTTAAAAATATTTTTATAACCCCATAGCACTATAGGAACTCAAAAATTGTGGAATCGCAAAGAAAAGTCCGATAAGTGGCAGAACAAAAAACACTACAGACATAATGAGTGTCCATAAAAAATACTTTCGTGTTTTTTCGACAGAACGATAAATTTCATCGAGCCGCTTACTCTGCTCTTCAAATTTTTTGATAAGATCTTGATCCATATCTATAGAATATCATAAAAAGAGTGCCTCTATTTAATCTGTTTATTGTTTTGTTCAACCTGAAGTTTTACTTGCTCTGCCATCTTTTCTGCCTCCACGCCCTGTTGTATGGTGTTCTGTTTTTGTTTGATTGAACTTGCATACCGCCCACCACCAAAGACAAGCAATGCGATAATTGCAACCGTAATCAACAACCCTATAAGCCCGAACCCTGAAAGTGGTTTCATATGTTTCTATTTTACCGTAAGTAAGCCATTACTTAAGTCAAAATCGCAATGCTTTGTTTTATCATTGGGATTGCAATTGTCGCCCGCCCACAACAAAATTTGATACTGACCGGGAGCAAGCGAATCGGGAACACGATACACAAAACTTCCCTCATTTGTAGACTCAGGAAAAAGAGTCGGCGAAAACATTTCAAACCCAGTCACCGTACTCGCAGATGTATATGGATTTGAAATAACTCGAGATGATTTAAAAATTACTGCGATAATTCGTGTTTTGTCTGGCAATTCACTCGTCCATCGAACATTGTATTGTTTACCTCGTACCCACACCTCCCCTCCGTTTGGGCTCCGGAGTTGCAATTTTTGTTTTGGGGAGCTTACTACTGTTGTTGGCTTGCCGCTCGCAGATGAAGTTGATTGGTTTTCTTTACTGCCTGCATCTTCCATCGTTGAATCGTGAGATGATTTTTCTGAATTTAATTTCCAAAAAGAATACACACCGCCAGCAATGAGTGCGAAAATACCTAGTGTTATGAATAATTCAAGCGCTCCAAATTTTCGCGCATTCATATATTAAGTATTGCATACTTTATTGAGTCACGCCTACCTTGGAATCATATCAAAAATATGGTACACAATATCTAGAATTGTACTTTACCGACTGGGAGGGGTGAATGAATACACATACGAGTACTCACAAGGGAAAGCTCATTCGCATCGACTAGGCTTTTTCTTTTTATTCTGTATTTTGTTTGTATTTTATTTAATAATGCTAAACCCTCCGATAATCGGGAGTGGTTTCGTTTCATTTTTTGTAACATTTATTATGCCAAGAATCATGAGTGCAAGAACAAAAAGATTAAACACTCCAGAAAGTACCGCTAAAAGTCCGAAACCAAAAGATCCAATCATTGGTCCTAAAATACTCAAAGCAATTTGTCCAGCAACTGCAAAGATAAATAATACGGTACCCTGATTTGTGTGATACGTAATAAATGGTGTTCGATTCCCTACCAATAACGGCACAAAAAATATAATGTAGGCTAAAATACCCATCGTCTTATCGTGATCCAACGGCTGCGTTGTGTTTTCCATAAAAATATTAATTAATAATGGCTAATAAATTACCTTTGTTTCTATTATAGTGTATTCTCGTTAAATTGCATTGTTTTTAGATCTAGTAGCAATCGAACGCTCTTTCCCACCGATGGTCGTATTGCAAAACTTTCTCCAGCGGCACGCTCTGCATAATTTACAACAATACTATTTCCTTTACCCATTTCAGTGGTCTGAGGAGCAATGCGATCCCCAAGAAAAAACCCCTCTGAGCCTATATATCCTTTTGAAGTATTTAAGGCGGCCACAACATAATAAAATATACCACTCCCTCCCGTTTCTTGTGTTAACAAAAAAGCAACGTCTTCTCTGCCATCTCCATCAAAATCATGTTTAATTTCATTCCCAAAATATCGTGTAATTATTTTTGATGCAGAGCCTGGCGTGGCTTCTATTTCTGACAAACCATTTTTTAACTCAACTTGCTTGCCCGCGATATTATAGGTACTATTTTTATAACCTATTTTTTTATTACTCGGGTGAAGCCTTACAGAATAATACATATATTCTCCGGGAGGAACATTGTCTTATTCGATAGAATACTGCTGCACCTCACCCCATGCGACAATAAATACCATAACAATTATCGCGATCAACCAACCAAGCCAACGATTTAAAAATAGTTTTTTAGACATATGTTAATTATCACACAAAACATTAGAGCTGAGAAATCCCAACAAACTATGATAAACTAAAAGAATGATCATGATACCAATTATTGCGATCTCAAATCTTATAAACGGCGTTATCGCAGGCATGCTCGCGGGGCGTATTTTTCTCCATCATCGCAAAACACACACCGATGAGCATGAAACTACCATCGGAGCACATTATTTTGTCGCACTCTATTCGAGCCTTGCGGCAATGTGGCTTTTATACGCAGTACCAGGAATTTTTGTTTCAAATATTACCACTATTACATTTTCGCAGATTGTGGGAAATGTTTTTGTATATATAACATCTATTATTGCGGTACAAATAGTTTTCGTTTCAATAAATAAAAAGTTTCTTGGCATTATTGCATCAACCATAATTTTAATTTTTGGGCTTGTGTATATTTTCGGCGAAAGATTATATGCACTTCAATATATAGAAGTCGTTTCGTCACCGTATGTTTACTGGCATCCAAACTCTCCTCCATGGCTTGCAATAATGACTGGGGTTACAGCTATGTTTGGAACGCTAATTTTTATTGCAACATTTTTTGCCTATGGTCTGTACGCCAGAGGAAACTCTGCTGTGTTTTCTCGTGCAATACACCTTGCTGGAGGCATGACTTTTCTTTTGAGCGCATCGACGCTTTATTTTATTTTTTCAAACTCTGGCGGTCTCGTTACTACAACGCTCGCATCGCTCTTCGGTATTATAGGACTGCTTGTTATGCTTCGAGGCATCCAATACTAATACGCTCTAACCGTATCTCGCAAGATAGGTATTGAAACTCTACTCATCGTGTGAGACCATATATGTATGTTAAAGGCAAGACTATCCATTACGAAAAGCTTCAAGAATGCATTCAAGGGACTCTCATTTGTTTTTTTAGAACGCAATTTTTTTATCCAACTTACCATTGGTATCGTAATGCTTTTTTTGATAATCATTTTCAATCTTTCATATATAGAGAAAATTATTGTTATCTTTCTCATAGCAATCGTGCTTGCTGCTGAAGCATTTAACACGGCAGTTGAAAAATTACTTGACCATATTGCGCCAGGACCACATCATCAGGTTGCGCGCATTAAAGATATCCTTGCCGCAGCTGTTTTTATCATCTGTCTTGCGGCTTTGTTAATTGGTATTTTAATTTTCGCACACCTGTTTTCGCAGTCGCAAATCTATGCATGAACTGTTAACAAAGAAGCTAATCCGCAGAATTGTTTTTGCTATACTGACTACCTTTATTATCGCTGCGATACTACTCGCAACACTTGTTCATTATTTTCCTATCGCAAAAACTGACATCGCAATCTCAAAAGAACTCCAAGAAAATAATTCTCACCCATTGTATATAATCATGCGATTTGTAAGTCTTATGGGTGATCCGCTCATTGCGTCAGCGATGATCATCGTTGCTGCGCTTTTTTTTATTGGAATCCAATATCAACGAGAGGCTCTTTTTTTTCTCCTCGTTCCAATTGCCGACTTTGTTGGTGTTATTATTAAAAACATCATACAACGCCCACGTCCAAGTGAATTTCTTATAAATATCTATACCCAAGTTTCAGGCTCGAGCTTCCCTAGTGGACACGTTATTCATGTTGTCATATTTTTTGGTTTTCTTTTTACACTCATGTTTATCGTAAAAAAAATCCCATACGCATTACGTTGGATTATTGGAATTGTATCGATTTTTATGATTATCCTTATATCGATTTCGCGAATTTATTTGGGAGCACATTGGGCAAGTGACGTCATTGGCGGATATCTTGTTGGTTTTCCACTTCTTTTACTACTTCTTCTTTCTTATTTTCGAGTAACACGCCCGAGCCAATTTTAATACGATCTTTATAGCTGTAAATACCGTAGGATTTACACAATAGAAATGCCCGATATAATAGAAGTCACCCTCTATGAGAATCAATGCTTTCTATCTTTTTGCCGGCATTCTCGCTGTAATATTATTTGGAGCCTATTTTGCTAATAAACAGCCTGGCCTTTCTTTCTTGTCTCTTCTGTCGACACAAAAAGACACTTCTTTGGGTGTCACTCCAGATCTCACTCAAACCGAACAACGACCAATTACACCACCAACCAAAAATCTCGACATCACACCCCCAGCAACCCCACAAAATTTTGGCGGAATCGCTGTATCAGAATCACAAATTAATCTTGCATGGGATGCATCGCGCGATAATGTAAGCGCCATCGGATATAAAATTTTTAGAAACAA
>JBBTUF010000034.1:0-9156 GCA_038063855.1 Patescibacteria group bacterium | reverse complement strand
TATATAATCCCCAGGGCGAAGGTATTCAAATAACGCACGATCAGCTTTTCGTTTTTCTTCTTTATATAATTCAGCATTTGATGCGCCAAGCGATTCAATGGTTTCAAGCGTATTTCCAAAAAAATCAATTCGCCAAATTTTATTTTCGTTTACTGGAAATACAAGAAGTGTGCCACCACGGAGTGAAAACTCGCCACGCGCTTCCGGCCAAGTATTCATTTGATATCCTATTTCGAGAATGCGCTCAACAATGCCTCGAAGTCCGTGTTCCCAGTCTGTATTAATAGTAAGTGCGTTTCGGCGCCAGAGGGGGTTTTGAATAGCACCATGCTCAATATTGCGGCGGTTGTGCCGAAACCACGAAGCATCCTTTGATATAAAATCAGGAATCACGCCTGCAATAAATAACTCACTTGCCATGTTAGTCATTTATACTCGTTTTTCGTTATTTCTCAATATCAAAAACCTTTTTCATTTAAATATATACTGTGATATATTGAAATTATGAATAAAGTAGATAAATCCTTGAAAATGTTTTTTATAGCAATAATTACTACGATTATCGTTACAGTTTCCTTGCTATTTTTTATTGGAGTCTGGGCTTTATCTTTTGCTATTATAGGATTATCGGTTAGTACTGGCTTTCTTATAGATTATTTAAAACGTTTTCAAAACTTTCGCTTTATATGGTTGGCGATCATGTTGTTACTAGGTGTTTTATTTGTTCTAAGTTTGTCTGGGTTTTTTCAGGTACAGAGATAGCTTACCTTAGGTATTTAACCCCAAGGTCTCACCTTGGAATTGGCTAAATTGTAATAGTAGTAACCAGAAGCGAACCCGAAAGCGCTTCGAGTACTTTCTTTTCAATTTTTTTACAATGAGCCGTTCGGCGGGGGGTGAATTTTGCAAAAATAACACACAGGGCTAGTGCAAGCGTTATGGTATATGCTAGGAATATAACTATACAATATCTATGAAAAACACACTAGAAAACGCGCAGGTTCGTTATGTTATTTTTAAGGAGAACGATAAGTGGTACGGAGCTGCGCTTGAGGTCAACATTGTTGAATCCGGTAACAGCCCGGAGGAGGTTTTGTTTCTTTTAAACGAAGCGATGACCGGCTATTTCTTAACAGCACGAGACATTGCTGATGTGGGCGTGTTAAATCAAGACATTGATCCTGAATATGAGGCGATGTGGAATGAGGCTAGTAAAGTTCCGCTTACTCCGAATATTTTTGATGTAGGAAAAAGAAACTTCGCGTCGGCATGGGCAGGGGTTTAAATAATTGGACATTTAATGATGTTGTTCGCTTTTTAAGAGCGCGTGGTTTTGAATTCAAGCGCTCGCATGGGTCTCATCACTACTATCATTTCTTTTATAACGGTAAAAATAGAGTTGTGACCGTCGCATTTCATAGTAAGTCAATCGACATACGAGACATGAAATCGATAGTAAGGCAATCTGGCATTCCTCAAGAAGAATGGTTGGAGGATAAGTAAGTCTCTATACGGATATAGTTTGACACTAAAACCAAGGGTTACCCTTGGTTTTTGCACGCGATTCCAGAAATATTATCCACACGCTCTCCTTGCTAAGCATATGTGGGGGGTAGGATGAGGGCATATGAATGAAAAAATACCAACTACCAGCGGCACATCAGAGGTGCAGGAAACTGCCGAAGTTGAGCAAAACATCCATGAAAGTGTAAAGACAGCACGATTACTCATGGAAATTTTTAATGCTCAACCGGGGCTTCACCAAGAACTTCTAAAGCAGAAATGTATTGATACAAATGGAGCTGTAAATGGGGCAAAAGATCCAACACTTGAATTGGTAACAACATTTGTTCAAGAGGCTTTGCAGCGTTCTCCGAAATTAGTGATCACGGAATTTCGCGGATATGGTGATCACGGAGGGGATTTTCGCATCTTTAGAGACCAACCAAGGCAGGCCTTGAAGAAGGCTAAAGGCATTGGTGGCGGTTCTGGACATCCAGACTGGGGTGAGAATCGCGACATCGGTCTATGGTGCAGTACAGGTAACTTCAGTGATTGGGCACTTGAGTGGAATGGTCAACTGTATGATGGTCAGAAAGTAGATGCATGGCCAGAAGAAGCAAAAAATATACTGATGGGAAAGCTTGAGAAGGTTGATACCCATGAAAGGTTCTGGGGAAAACTGGATCAGGATCCAGATGTTGCGATAGAGAAACGCATGGTAGTAATACCGGAAGAAGAAAAAAAGAAGCACTATGTTGCAGGTGATATGTACACAGAGTGGACGATCATACGACAAACTAAGAAGTAGGAGTGTATGTATTCCAAGGTCTCACCTTGGAACCGTCCGCCTTGGAATTGGCTAAATTGTAATAGTAGTAACCAGAAGCGAACCCGAAAGCGCTTCGAGTACTTTCTTTTCAATTTTTTTGATTATGAGGCGCTCGGTGGGCGTGAATTTTTGAAGCACGAGTTTCATAGAGTCTACGCGCTTTTTCTTTTGTATGCCGATGCGTACGCGCCAAAAGTCTTTTGATTTTATCGCGCGCATGATTGATTCAACACCCTTGTGGCCTGCCGAGTTTTTACCGAATGATATTTTTACCGTGCCGAGAGGCAAGTCAGTATCATCGTGGATCACGATAAGATCTTTCGGTTTTGTTGAAATGTCCGATAGCGCCTTGCCCGAGCGGTTCATAAACGTATCGGGAAGAATATATATTGCTTTTTCTTCACCAAACAAGCCTTTTGTCACGAGTCCTGCATATTTTTTATCGGGAGAAAATTGGTCGCATTTAAAATATTTTGCGATTGCCTCCGCGGTTTCGCGTCCCACATTGTGACGCGTGTTTGTATATTCTTTTCCTGGATTGCCGAGTCCAATGATGACTTTCATGAGAATGAGTGTATCACAGGAGAGCGCCCCGCCCAAGCCTATCCGTCCTTCGGCGGGGCGGGCAAGCTTGCAATCATCAATTTTTTAGGGTACAGTGGGGGCACTTTTGTTATGCCGCCTGAAGAAAATAGGAAAACAATTTTGACCGAGGTTAAGGAAATTTTCCGTATTCTCGTTATTTCTCTTCTGGTAGTCATCCCAATACGGTTTTTTGTAGCCCAACCATTTATTGTGCGAGGAGCATCAATGGAACCAAATTTTTATGACGGAGAGTACCTTGTTGTCGATGAGATAAAATATCGATTTAACGCGCCAGAGCGCGGAGAAGTTATTGTGTTTCGATATCCCAATGATCCAAAACAATTCTTTATTAAAAGAATTATTGGTCTGCCGGGCGAAACGGTGAATCTTGAGGGTGGCCATGTTGAAATAGTCTCCCTGAAAGATAAAAAGACGATAGTATTGAACGAGTCGTATATCGATCCAAAGATACTCACGGTTCCTGATCGCACCGTTACCTTAAAAGAGGGTGAATATTTTGTGTTAGGAGATAATCGTTTATCAAGCTCCGATTCGCGTGTATGGGGAGTATTGCCGTATCAAAATATAGTAGGAAGAGTATTATTGCGATTATGGCCACCAAATAAACTTGTATTATATTAATTTATGCCAAAAATAGTAAAAAAAGAACTTGTTGCGTCAGTCAAAGGCATGCACGACATATTGTCTGACGATGCCCTGTACGTGGACCGAGTCATAAAGGAATCAAAGCGCGTGTCCGAGTTTTATGGCTTCGGGCACATTATGACTCCGCATTTAGAAAAAACGGAGCTCTTCGAGCGACCACTTGGTGAGGCGTCGGATGTTGTCGAAAAACAAATGTATAATCTTCGTACTCGCGGAGGCGATAAGCTTACACTTCGCCCCGAAGGGACGGCACCCATTATGCGTGCATATCTCGAGCATGGCATGGTGAGTATGCCACAGCCGGTAAAACTGTATTACGCGGGTTCTTTCTTTCGTCACGAATCTCCGCAGGCAGGCCGCTTTCGTGAGTTTCGCCAGGTAGGGCTTGAAATTATTGGCGAAGAAGACGCAATTAACGATGCCATTATCATTCGTGTGCTTGTCTCAACTCTCCAGTCGCTCGGGCTCAAAGATATCATTGTAAATGTAAATACATTGGGCGACAAAGTATGCCGTGGAGCATTTCGAAAAGAGCTTCTCGCGTACTATCGGAAAAATTATGAGCGCTTATGTCGTGATTGTAAACGCCGTTTCAAAGAAAATCCCTTGCGGTTACTTGATTGCAAAGAAGAAACATGCCAAGCGCTCGGTGCACAATCGCCACAAATGGTAGATTATGCGTGTGAGGCGTGTCGCAAACATTTTTCGGAAGTGCTTGAATTTCTCGATGAGATGACGATTCCATATTTTCTCGATAGCCGTCTGGTTCGTGGGTTCGATTATTATGGGCGTACTGTTTTTGAAATTTTCCCGTCAGATACACCTGCGGGCGAAATTGCGCTCGCACTTGGCGGTGGAGGTAGGTATGACGATCTTGCAGAACTTCTCGGCGCTCGGCGTATTCCGGGTGTTGGCGGAGCGCTCGGAGTTGAGAGAGTCATTGATCTTTTAAAAAAGAAGGGCATCAAGGCGCGCGCGGATGTTAAGCCAAAGCTATTTCTCATTCAGCTTGGACCTGCGGCAAAAAAGAAGAGCCTTATTCTCGTCGAAGAGCTTCGTAAAATTGGTGTACCAGTAGCACAATCGCTTTCTCGCGATTCATTGCGGAGTCAACTCAATATTGTCGTGAAGTTACAGATACCTATCGCGATTATCTTGGGTCAGAAGGAGGCTATTGACGGAACGGTCGCAGTGCGCAATATGGAGACAGGAGTGCAAGAGACCATTCCATTTGATAAATTTATTGGTACAATAAAGGCACGCTTGAAAGAGTTTTCTTAGGCTTTATTACTTAACACTTATTATTCTAAAAATTATGGTTGAAGTACGAAAAAGAGACAAAGAATCAACTGGATCGCTATTGCGCAGGTTTACGCGCAAGGTTCAGCAAAGCCGTGTACTGCTCGACGCACGCAAACGCAAACACGCCACTCGCCCCAAATCAAAAGCAAAAAAGCACAAAGATGCACTCCGAAGAGAAGTGAAGCGAAAGGAATACGATAAATTAAGAAAATTAGGCAAAGAGGTTCAAGGCAGATGAGTCTTGCGGAGCAACTTCAGGCAGACTTAAAGAGCGCCATGCACTCCCATGATAAACAGCGGCTTTCAACGCTACGCATGCTACGCGCAGCTATTAAAAACAAAGAGATAGAAGAACGCAAGAAGGACGTTGGTCTTGGTGACGAAGAGGTTTTGCTTGTGATAGGCCGTGAGGCAAAAAAACGAAAAGATTCAATTGTCGAATTTGAAAAAGCCGGTAGGAGTGAACTTGCTGCCGCAGAGGCCGAGGAGTTTGCGATATTAAATGAATACTTGCCAACAGAATTATCAGACGAAGAAATAAAAAGAATTGTAGCTGATGGCGTTCGTGAAATTGAGGGGGCTGACCCAAAAAAATTTGGTGAGCTCATGAAAGTTATAATGCCGTTACTTAAAAATCGTGCTTCAGGGGATCGCGTTACAAAATTTGCAAAAGAGGCACTTAATGATTAATCAAAAATATTAAATGGCGCGGGCGCAAAATTTTGTAGGACTTGATATCGGATCTGGCATGATCCGTGTTGCTGTTTCGGAAAAAAAAGAAAATAATTTACTCGCGCTTGTAGGAGTAGGCGAGTCGCCAGCCGACGGTGTTCGCAAAGGTGCAATTGTAGATCCTAATGCAACAGCTCGCTCAATTCAAAAAGCAATTGGTGATCTCAAAAAAAATTATGGTGTTGTGGTAGATCACGCAACTATTTCTTTGTCGGAGCCGCGTATGACCACGTATGTTGCGCGAGGTACGGTATCGGTATCGCGTGCCGATGGCGAAGTAACACGCGAAGATGTAACGCGTGCGATTGAGGCGAGCGAGGCGTCCCTTCCACGGCTTGGCAATCGTGAAGTAGTTCATTCGTTTCCACTTTTTTTTGCAGTTGATCGCGATACTCGCATTCGTGAACCCGTCGGATTAATCGGCGCGAAGTTAGAAGTAGAAACCTTGTTTGTCGCCGCCTTTACTCCACATATAAAAAATATTTTCAAAGCGATGAGTATCGCGGGCATCGAGGTGGATGACCTTGTAGCGGCACCTTACGGCGCATCATTTCATGCATTGAGTAAAAAGCAAAAAGAAATTGGCACGCTACTTTTAGATATTGGGGCACAAATAACAACACTCGCAGTGTTTGAAGAGAGCATGCTTGTGGCACTCGAAGTAATTCCGTATGGGTCGGGGCACATTACCTACGATATTGGTCTTGGTTTTCAGATTGATCAAATTTCCGCAGAGCGTGTAAAACGAAATTTGAGTGTGTTTCTTGAGCAAGGTAAGAAAGAAATTCGGCTTGCAGACTTGCCGAAAAATTTTGAAGAAACATTTTCACCAAAAAAGCTTCGAGAAATTGTTGGCGCGCGCCTTGGTGATATTTTTGAACTCGTAGAAAAACATTTGCGTCGCATTGAGCGGTCAGAACTTTTGCCGGGCGGTATCGTGTTGTCAGGTGGAGGGTCGAAACTTTTTGGAATAGTGGAGGCGGCTCGTGAGTCACTTCGTCTGCCGGTTGAGATTGCACAAGGCACGCCGGGCGTCATCGGCAAAAAAGAATTAATACTCGGACCCGAATGGATGAAAGCTATGGGTCTTATGCGGCACGCTGCCGAACAGCATATTCCTGAAGGCCGCATGAATGGTATTTTTGCCTCACCCTTCACGCGTCGTATATCAAAAATACTTCGCGCGTTTATTCCTTAGCAGCGAGAACTCAGCGGAAAAGGCGCCTTATTTTTTCGTAGAAATTTTCGCGCGTGTGGGCGAGATGGACAATAATCAATTTTTGTTCATGATCCAATGTGTATGCAACTCGGTATTCTGTTGAGCGTATTTTAAAATGAAACGAGTAAAGAAAATGAAGCGAGCCTGAAAGTTTTTCACCCGCATAAGGATTTATTTCCAGAATTTCAGTTGCTACAACGAGCGCTTCACGAATATATGGTGGAAGTTTTTTGAGTGCGCGTTTTGCAGAATGAGTAATAACTCGCCGGTACATTTGTTATTTTAGAATGTTGCCAAGCGGTTCCACTTTTCCTTGTTGTGCTTCACGGAGGCTCTTTTCTAAAGATGTAAGAAGCTGCTTATCAATGAGAAGCGAAAGAGTTTCCTCGTCTTGAAGAGAAAGGAGAGGCTTGAGTGCGCGCAGACGCGCAACAGCATCGCGCGCTTCTTCAAGAACGCGAATATTTAGATTGGGCGTGCGCTGTTTTGTTTTAATAGAAACCATATGCGAGCCATTATATGGCGATTGTTGGTACTTTGTCAAAATGCGATATACTAAACATATGCTTCGACCCGTTGCTCAAAATCGTTGGTTTATATATGCAATCACTGTTCTTATTATTGCGGGGGGATTTCTTTGGTGGCAAGTGGAGCGAGACGCTATTGATGCCGACACCGCAAGCGCCACAGACTTTCTTATATATGTAAGCAAAAAACCTCCAACACAAAACAGTACGACTTCGCTCACCGGAAGTAATGACTTCGATACATCGAAGTGGCTCACCTTTCGAAACGAAAAATATGGATTTACTTTATCGTATAAACTTAAACCAGATTATTCCAATGGAGATCCTTTAATAGTATATGATAGCCAAAAGGGAATTATTTATGGCGATGAATATGATATAGGTTATGCAGATAGCTTAGATTACTATTGGCAATATATTGTAGTTCATCTCATAGATGACCCAAAAGATTTCCTCATATTTAATTATGATATCAACGAAGATTCTGCTGACGCTGTGACTTATTCAAAAGATAATCAACAATTTATAATATCATCCAATAATAATCCTGCCCTTCCCAAAAATAATATCAATAAACAGGGTATTTCCAGCTACGTGTTTTCTACTGGTCGTCATGCTGGAGAGAGCGAGACGGTTTATATAACTGATAAGGGTTTTATTGAAATTTCTGGGTTTCCTTACGAAATAGTATTTAATGATCCCAAATCGGTTCACAGTACAACATTTTCAATTGTAAAACCGTCACAATAATTTTGTATGAAATAGATTTTCGACAACCTTTGCTTTCAAATTTTTTGAGCCAAAAACACAGTAGAAAAATAAGCAAATTTCTGCTATACTAGGCGTATGAAACTAAGTGAGTTTATCAAAAAGAGGCCACACTTAATTTGGTATACAAAGAATTACGATAAGCTTTCTCCAGAGTCAATTGTGGAGGCAACTTTAAATTATGGTGATTGGGACGATGTACAAACACTCATCAAAATTTTGGGAAGAAAAAAGATCGCAGAAATATTCCATAAACAAGCGAGACAAAAAAGATCCAACTATCATCAAAAATCAAAACACTATTTCTCACTCTATTTTAAAGAGCATGCCTCTGCATAAAGAAATATTAGTCAAAGAGCAAATGGAACTACTCTTGCTTATCGAAGAGTTTGCGCATGATTTTGTTTTGGTTGGCGGAACGGCCATCGCCCTGCATGTCGGCCACCGCCAGTCGGTGGATTTTGATCTTTTTTCATACGAAGAACTAGATAGCCAAAAAATCAAAAGAAAAATTTTGCGCAATTCAAAAATTGATAGAACCTATGTAAGTAACGATAGAGAATATACTATGATAGTACACAATGTAAAAATTACTTTTTTTAACTTTCCATATAAAATCAAAGCTCCGGTACGCTTGAATAGAGTCATACGGCTTCCCGATCTGCTGACCTTGGGGGCGATGAAGGCGTTTGCTCTAGGGTTTCGTTCAAAGTGGAAGGATTATGTTGATCTGTACTTTATTATAAAAAATTACCACTCAATCGACGAAATATCCGGGAGAGCAGATGAAATGTTCAAAGGAGAGTTTAACGGAAGAATCTTTCGCGAAGCGCTTTCTTATTTTAAAGATATTAATTATAATGAGAAAGTTATTTTTATGCCGGGTTTTGATGTTCCTGACGCCGTTGTCAAAAGAGAATTAACAAGATTTAGTATACAATAAATACATGCTTCGCTCCGTTGCTCAAAATCGTTGGTTTATATACGCAATTACTGCTCTTATTGTTGCGGGGGGGGGGGGTCTT
>JBBTUF010000033.1:0-3165 GCA_038063855.1 Patescibacteria group bacterium | reverse complement strand
TACCACCCTTGATTGCAAAAAAATAAAACAACCACGACAGGGCTCCCGCAACCCCCGAAAACACAATAAATGTGATCGCCTTTTTATCAAGCGTATCGAGAAAAGAAAATTTGCCAAACGTAATTGATACGCCAACAAGAAAAAGTGCCATAACAATCGAGCGGACGGTAGTCGCAAGTGTAGAATCGATATCTTTAAGGCCAAGCTTGCCGAATATAGCTACTAAAGCCGCAAACACTGCTGACAATAATGCGTAAATACTCCAGTGCATATTTTTATTTTACCTGCCTGGGTGTTGTCGTTAATAGTTGTATGAGCAAATCGCCGCGTGTACCCTCGGGGATCAAAGTCAAATCAGCTTGGCTCTCTATCATTCGCTGGTACTCCAAAATTTCAAACATGGTAGACAATACTTCGGGATCTGCAGAAATTTTCTCAAGTGTATTCCCCACAATTTGTGGTCGCACCGCACCCGCTTTTGCAAATTCGATCGATGCTTCTTGCTCGGCGCGGCTTGCAATAATGTTTACTTGGTTGAGCCCGTCTTGCTCGATGGCGCTTGTTACCTGCCGCAATTGGTTTACTACCTTTTGCTCAATTTGTTTAATCATGTTTTCGTCCCTAAAATGCACTTTGCGAATATACACGGAACCGAGTTGATATCCCCATTCTTTTGACTCCGGCGACACTTCCTCACGCACTGTCTTACTCATCGCATGCCGGTTTACAAGCATCTCTGAAAGTGGCAAATTGCTTAAACTTTTTATCGTTTCATTTTTTACATTTACCGTGAGTGACCCTTGTGGATCAACGTTTTTAAAAATATGCGCAATCGGGTCGGTAATAAACATTTCGTACCATACTCCGATACCCATGGGCGTTCCTTCTTCAGAATTTACGGGGATACTTCGCAAATAGGTCTGATCCAAACTCAAATTTCGCATATGTGATGTACCAAGCCAACGCACGAAAAACGCCCGCAACCCAAGCTCCCACCACAAAAAGTGAAACCCAGGCTGATCAATCACGCCGATAATATCTCCAAAGAGTACATATACCCGCGCTTCTTTTTCATGGATAATTGCGTAAAAACCAAAAATAGTGCCAAGCGTACGAATAAAGATCTCGAGAACTAAGAAGCCGATTGCAAAAAATATTGAAAGTGCAAATAAATCGCTCATTTTTTTGATTCAAAAATTATTCGCTTCGCTTTCGGCAAAAGTGAAAGCTTTACATTGCGCACATAGGCAGACAACGTTTTTTCGCCATTTCGCTTGATGTCTGCGAGTTGCGTAGCAAGACGGTCAAGAAGTTGCACCTCGGCATTCGCCTTAAATGTTTCAATCTCAACTGCACGGCGCGATTGTACAATTTTTTGATCAGCGCCCGCTTGCGCCAAACTGATTTCGCTCGATACGTGATTGTGTGCCGTGTTGATGGCTGCAAGTGCTGATTCCACTTCTACTGGTGGCTCGAGCGCCGTCATAAGTGCGGCATCAAGCGTAATACCATAGCGCGCGGCCGATGAACGGCATTCTTCTTCCATATGACGATTAAGATCGCCTAAGTTTTTTCGCAAATCATTGATCGATGTGCCGTAGGAGGCCGCAAGTGATGTCTCCGAATCCTCACGCACAGGCGCCTCATAGTTTGCAATACGCTCACGCAAAATTGAGATAAAATATCCGATCACATGTGCAACGGGATTTGTTACACCAAAGAGACACGCGTACAAATTTCTTTCTGACACTGTGTATCGTAGTTGCCCACGCAAATTAATATTGAGCTGATCTTTCGTAACTGCTTCGAGTGTTGTATTGTGATTGTTCGCCAATGGGCTATCGGGATCATAGGCAATATCAATGAGTTCGGTCGCAACGGAAATTTTGTGAACGCGCTCCCATGGAAATTTAAAATACGGACCCCCTGGCTTGATTACTTTCAACTGTGGAAATCGATACCGATCTTTTTCGTCGTCACTTAACGATTCTGCGAAGTCAGGAATATCGAGCGTCGTACCATTGCCAAGCCGTTCTGCACGACCAAATCGAGTTTTTACCGCGCGCTCGTTTTGCTGGACAACATACAAGCCACCAACAAGACACCGAACGACAAAATAAATCACAAATCCAATGTAAATGGGAATTAACACCATATGCGGATATGATAGCGTATTTTTAGAAAAAAATAAAAAGCTTTGGAGAAACCAACAATTGTATAATTTGAGAATCTGTACAGCCGCAAATTAAAATCGCGCTGGATATGTCAGAATAACAACTATTGGCTTTTCTAAAGCTTTTTTTGAGAACCTCACTTGTTGTACACAGTATAGCATGTGCTTATACTAATGTCAAGCGCTAAAAATCCTTACTCTACAATCTTTTTTAGATCTTGAGTGAGATCTTTGAGTATTCCATTAAGCTGTGTTACGAGCTCAAGATATTTTTCTGGCTCTTTCTCCTTTAAAACAAGCATCCGCTCGTTAAACTTAATAAGAAGCTCTTTCTGCTCTTCGGAAGTTAGCTTGCCACCCTTCGCTTTGTCTATCAATTGTTGAAAGTCCATAGATTATGAGTATGTTTCCCGTTCCTTTTTATCTGTTGCGTATTTATTGATTCCTCGAGCAATCGCCCAAATTGCTACAGTAGCCGCACCAACAGCGATACTCCCCTCAGCAAGGTGTCTCGCAACATTATTCCACTTTTCCATATCTTCAAATCTCCCCAGCATCCCTAGAGTCTCAGCATGCTCACCTACAAGTAAAGCTCCTCCAAACAAACCCAGCGCACTAGCATAACCAGTTAGTCCGGCAACACTTATTCTGTCCTTGATTTTCTGATATGTCTCCCTAATCTGCTCTCGCTTAGATTGAGACTCTGCCCCTTGTTCTGTAGAATCATTCAATTTTGCCTCGATGATTTCCGAGACCTCATTAAATTCGGCAAGGTTTGCGGTAAGTACTTTTTCCTCTTCGGCAATCTTTGCTATAACTTCGGCTTTCTGTTCACCTTCTGGTTGCGCCTCACTACCACCAGCAGGAAAAACCGGCTGGATTTCATCTTCTGGATCTAATTCAAACTTAGAAGGTCCTTCGCTCATATCCAAATGCTACCCCCCCAATCTCATGAAAATCAAATATACTAATATGGATACTAGTCGAGGTAT
>JBBTUF010000032.1:0-9561 GCA_038063855.1 Patescibacteria group bacterium | reverse complement strand
GATGGAAGATTTCAAACAAATAGCAACCGAGGCGAGGAAAAAAGTTTTAGAACTGATCTGTAGCGAGCTTTCGATATACCCTGACCGAAATGATGTATATGAAATTACGCTCACGGAAGCAGACTTTAAACGCCAAGGTCTTGGATTTGACGAAGCATGTATCGTACTTGGTGATTTGCTGGAGGAAAAACAAATACATGATTATGGTCGCTTTTTTGATAATGAAAAAGGTAGGGGGTGGTGTGCTTCTTTTGTCACATGGCACGGTATTCGCAACAATCTTTCTGCATCGGAAAATCAGGAAGAAGGATTTTCACCTGCTCTATACGATATCGAAAAAGGAGTACTTCATTTCAAAGGGAAAGATATTTTAATTTCTGCAAGAAGTAATAAAACACGGGCACAATATATTTTGGAATATTTATATGCGCAAGAAAAACCCGCAGACCAACATTTTTATAGCGAAATCAATGAGACAATTTTCCCCGATGAGAACCACGACCCTCGTAAGTATTATCGCGCATGTGAAGCTATTGCTACGAAAGTTCTTAAGACTGTCGGGATCTCCGATTACTTAATTTTCACATCGGGCAATAGAGCTTTTGTGCGGATAAACCCAAGATACTTGGCGTAACTCTCCCCGGAATTCCCCGTAGGCAAACAAGAATACCGTGCTCTCATGCATGGTTTTTTGTTTTCTGAAGAACTCAACCGAGATCTACGGTCATATTGGCTGAGACGGTTTGGCGAGGAACTCTCCCCAGAAAAGGCAGAGCAGTATTTAGCTGTCCTCGCTGAGCTGTATTTGAACTTTCGTGACATTGAGCAAGACATGGGAGGCCGTTCCTTTCCGCCCTCGCCCCCGTTTGGGGCGGAGAGGAACGGCCGACTTCTTACACTTGATTATTAGCACACTCAATGAGAAAAGCTTCTTTCAAAACAAGTAAATATCGTCTCGTGTTATCGGGGAATACTCTTGAATTTTATGAATACGAAAAACCAATCTTTTATAACTTCACAATTAGTAGAAGAGAAGAATCTAATCACAACGAACAGAAAAAAGATAAAGACGACAATCAAGAATCTTCGCGAGATCGTTCTCGGCAACGCTCCAAAAAAATGATCAAAAGATTGGTCTATTCAAATTTCGGCATGTGGCATAATGCCATCAATAAACCATACGTCTCAAAATCTCTTACACTTACGTTTCGAGATAATATTCTTACGCCAAAAGAAGGGAATCCACGATTTACGCTTTTTGTAAAACGACTTAACTATATTCTTTTTAAAAGTAAAAAATCCATTATTCAATATCTCGTGGTCATCGAGTTTCAACCAGAAAGTGGTCGAGTTCATTATCATGCTCTACTTTTCAATCTTCCCTATATCAAGCGCATCATAGATGTTTTTAATCAAACATGGGATCAAGGTTACCTATGGATCAAAAAAACTGGCAACGAAAGAAAAACTGCAAATTATATTACAAAATATATTACGAAAGAAAACGACGATCGTCTCATTGGTGAAAAAAGCTATTTCCGTAGCCGTGGCCTTAAGCATCCGATAGTCTGTCTTAATGAAAACTTTCTTCTACAGGTAAGAAATGTTTTTACGTCTCTTACTCCGCTTTACAAAAATTCATTTGAGAATGAGTATACCGGAAAAACCAATTATTTCATGTACAACATACAAGATAATCACAGCCTTAAAAATCTCATTCTTAACAAAAGCAATGAGAGTTTGCTATATTCAAACCAATGAACTACATCCTCTACTGCCGTAAATCATCCGAAGCCGAAGATCGGCAGGTACTCTCTATTGATTCGCAAGAGAATGGACTCTCACACCTTGCCGAACGAGATGGCTTCAAGTTTTTAAAAGTGTTCAAGGAAAGTATGTCTGCGAAAGCTCCGGGTCGTCCTGTATTTGAAGAAATGCTCTCGTTCATCGAAAAGAAAAAAGATTGTATATTGCTTGTTTGGAAACTTGACCGTCTTGCTCGTAATGCTCTTGATGGTGGAAAAATCTCTTGGCTTATGGATAGAGGCTTAATTAATGAAATACGGACGCCAGAGAAAGTGTTTAAAAATATCCCTGACGATAAGTTCATGATGAGTTTGGATTTCAGTATCGCTAAAAAATATGTTGACGAATTAAGTCAAAATGTGAAGCGTGGAAATCGAGCTAAGTTTGCTCGTGGTGAGTGGCCACATCAAGCCCCTCTTGGATACAAAAACGATACTTCAACTAAGCTTATTGTCGTGAATCCTGAAAAAGCATCTTATGTAAAAAGAATGTTCGCACTTTATGCAACAGGAAGATACAGCCTAAAAGAAATAGCAAACATGCTTTATAACGAGGGGTTGCGTACTCGTAGTGGTAATCAATACCTGAGAGGACAAGTGCAGTGGGTACTTCGAAATACATTTTACTACGGCATGATGCAACGCGAAGGAAAGTTTTATGAAGGCAAGCATGAAACACTCGTTACAAAAACTCTTTTCGATCAAGCAAATGAAATTCTAACAGGCAAAGTACACCCAAAGAAAAAACGTCATGACTTTCATCTTCGTGGAGTGCTGAAATGTGGCAACTGTGGATGTATGATGACCGCCTGCAAGAAAAAAGGGCACGACTATTACTACTGCACGAATGGAAAAGGTAATTGTGCAGAACACACAAAATATATGCGATCTGAAAAATTGGATGAATGTGTAACTTCTGTTTTTGAAGACCTCAAACTTGATGAGGAATTAATCGAGATTACTTATCGGGCGGCAAAAGAAAAACAAGGGCATGACAGCGGCTATGTGGATCGAAACGCCGTATTGATTGAAAACAGGCTCTCTGGAATACGGGAATCTCAAACACGGCTCTGTGATAGTTTTTCTGCTGGAAATACGCCTGAGGGCATTTACAATGCTAAAATCGTATCTCTTGCGAACGAGGAGAAGGCACTTACTAAACAACTCAATGATTTGCGAAAAATAAAAATAAACGCAGAATCTACTTTGGAACCGATCAAAAAAGTCTTTTTAGAGGCTAGCAGAGCCAAAAATGACTATTCGAATGCAGAACCTGTCCGAAAACATATCCTTGCACATAATTTACTTTGGAACATTAACATCAAAAATCAAAAAGTCCTTAGCTGCCAATTCAAAGAGCCATACGAGCAGATAGCGAAAACCCCCAAAAATGGGGATTTATGTCTGTTGCGGGCGCGACCGGATTTGAACCGGCGATCTTCCCCGTGACAGGGGGACGTGTTAACCGGGCTACACCACGCGCCCATATTTCTCGCCAAGCAAAATCGCTACAATGCTAAGCGTTGTGCCGGCAGGAGGGATCGAACCTCCGACCTAAGGCTTATGAGTCCTTCGCTCTACCACTGAGCTATGCCGGCGCTAATATTTTCTACCATCCCGACGTTTCAGTCGGGACCCCGACTTCGCTATTCTATTTTCAAAAGTGCGTCGGGGCTGAGCTATGCCGGCCAATATAAACTCTCAACGGTCATCTTAATATACCCCTCAGAAATGATTTTTTCAATATAACCTTATAGGCCATAAAAACTGTTACCGAACGAGGAGTGGATAGGCCATAAATAGGTTACCGTGGTTGCTATATGAATATGGCAACCAAAAAAGACATATTTCAAACACATCTTACAGAATGGCTTAAAGCCAGAGGAGATAAGAAAAGACGAGGGGAAATCACCAAACACATCTGTTTTGTAACCGGAATGCACCCGAAGTCAGTTCCACGAAAGTTTAAAAGAATACAGCTTCGTGATCCCGCGCACGAGGAGCAAAGAGGCAGAAGCGAGTATTACACTCCTGATGTTACAGCCGCATTGAAAGATGTCTGGGAGGCAAGCGATGAAGCGTGCGGAGAGCTTCTGCACCCGATGGTCAATGAATATGTCTCCATTATGAGACGAGATGGTCAGTGGCGGCATGGGGAAGAAGCAACCGGCAAGCTACTCGCCATGAGTGAGCGCACAATGAAGCGCAGAGTTGCACAGTTCATGAAGATACGTGTCAGGCGTCATGGACTATCCTCAACCAAGCCATCGCAGCTCAAACGTATTATCCCAATCTTCAAGGGGCCATGGAGCAACCTGCCTCCTGGTCATGGACAGATTGACACGGTGGCACACTGCGGTGATACGCTCGCAGGAAATATGATATATACGGTTAATTACACCGATGCGGCTACATACTGGGTTATCCCACGCGCTCAATGGAACAAGGGGCAAGAACCAACTGTAGAGAGCATGCGAGAGATCAGAAAACATCTCCCGTTTCAGCTTCTCGGACTCCACCCTGATACTGGCAGTGAGTTCATTAACTGGGTGGCTAAACGGTGGTGTGATACAGAACATATTGATCTATCACGATCAGAGCCATACAAGAAGAATGACAATATGTATGTTGAGGAACGTAATGGACATGTGGTGCGCAGGTACATCGGGTGGCAGAGACTTGATTGTTATGATGTCATCCCCGTGCTCAATGAGCTTTATGATGTGCTTGCGATATACTTAAACCACTTTAAAGCTGTGCGTCGCACAGCCTCGAAAGGCAAGGTTGGCTCACGATATGTACGAAAATATGAAACCTGTGCCATGACGCCATACCAGCGCGTGCTGGAACATCCCGCTACGCCACTTGCAGTAAAGCAGAGACTTTGTGCGGAGCATGCGACACTCAATCCGTTGTTTTTGAAACGAAAGGTTGATATCCTTAAAACAAAGGTTTTCGAAGTTCAAAAACGCGGCCACGGTAGTTTACGTTTCTCCTAATCTCGGTAACCATTTATTTTGGCCTATAGCGTATAATCTTTCCTTCTCATCTTTTTTAGCTTCCTCTCTATCTGACGAGCATTATTCAAAGAAACATACTCTTGAAAAAAACAAGTCTGGGATTTTGCATACGACGAGTTGTTTGGGTATAGCCAGCTAAATGTTGCTGTATCCTTCGATCTAAATTGCTCGTGCTGCCAATATAAAACCTTCCTTTTGCATCTTTGAGAATATAAACAAACCCTTTCATAATTCTAGTCTACCACCCCGACGCGAAGTCGGGGCTCCGACTTCATTATTATTTTCTTAATTGTACGTCGGAGCTGAGCTATGCCGGCAACTCGGTACTCTCAAGAATACCAAAAAAACCAATTTACGCAACCAAACGAGACTTACGAAATATAAATCGTCTGACGATATCTGTCGATGCTACCGCCACAACAAAACCTCCGATAATATCAGTCGGCCACAAAAAACAACAATCCAACCAAACGCTACCGAATGCCCTGCAAAACTATTCAACCAAAAGAATATTTTTGTATCAGGCATTAAAACCTATTGAGTTGAAAATATTTGTTCGCTACTTGTTGCTGTGTTTCCCGCAAAATCAGCCGATACGGCAAGATAATGATATGTGGAACTCGCAACAAGCCCACTAAGATTGATTGTACGATCAAATAATAATCCGCCAACACTCATACGTGTATGTGGTCGCGCAGTCATAACTGGAGTTGACGTTGCGTACCATACGACGCTCGAAGCCGCTTCATTGGTATGCCAAGTAATTTGAGTAGTCGTTGCGGTCGTACTTGTCGCTACAAGATTTGTAATAATAGGCAATGTAATATCAAGCACTGGCGGAGTCGATGTTGAATTGTTGTGTGGATTTTTCACGATGCCCGGTGGAAGTATTTGACACGGCGGAACCAACGGACGCACACCTCCCTGCTTGCGCAACCATCCTGGAGCAATAAGATGCCCTGGCGGCACTTTTGCACATGGACGGCGTTGCCCGTCTCGATCTTCAACTTCGACGGAATTTTCAGTAAGTAATTTATTAATCTTCTCACGTGTTTTTTCACCAACTTGCCCCTCGTTCTCGAGATTGTGCTTCTTTTGAAAACGCTTTACTGCCTTTGCTGTAAGTGGCCCAAAATACCCCGTAATTAACCCTTCGGGATACACACTGGCGTCTGCTGAAAGCGCGATCTGCAAAGTTCGTACATTATCGCCATTATCTCCTTCGCGCAATAAAGTAATAAGAGCGAGACCATTCGAATTCGACTGAATAAACAAACCTCCTGCTGTGCTTGTTGCATTACCTCCATTTAACGCCGTCTGCACATTAGAAACAACGCTTGAGCTGGCTCCAAACGACTGTAATAAATTAATAATTGCGCTAATTTGTGCGCTTGTGAGCTGTGCGGCTCGTCCCGCCAACGGCGAAAATAGCACCAAAAGCCCGACTACTAACAAACTTGAACTTAAAATAAATTTTCTCATATGGGTTATACTAAATCTTCTTACTGCCGTTGGCAAGGCATTATGAGCCCATCAATTTTATGATCTGTGGTATTGCTTTTTCGGCTTCCTGCTCACCAATTTTTGCGATTTCCCCTCCAACATCTTTCATAAAATACTCTCGCCAACTTGAATATCTTTTAAGTTTTGGCTGTATGATGATATCTGAGTCTTTCATAGAATATTTCGCAAGATAATGACGCATGATCTCGCTTGAGCGTATCGCCACCCTGTTAAGATTTAAGTCGGCATCGGTGAATGCATCTTGCTCTTGAAAATTATCGAGATTTACCGCAATCACAATATCCGCACCCATTGCTTTTACAACATCATCGGGAACCGGATTTGATACCCCTCCATCAACCAAAATTTTATCTTCAAATTTTACAGGTACAAACAAGCCTGGTATTGCCATACTTGCGCGCGTTGCAAAACCCAACCGCCCACGGTCAAAAATAACAGGCTCTCCCCCCACCAAATCCGTCGCTATGATTCTAATAGGAATTTTAGTATCTTTAAAATATGAAATACCGAGCCAATCATCAAGGAGTATTTCTATCTTCTCTCCCCCAATAAACCCGCCCGACATTGATGGCTCGAGAAAGCTCAACAATTTTTCTTTTTTCTTACCCACAGTAAACTCTTCCGTCTTTCTAATATCCATATACAAAGCATAATGAGCACCCACCCATGCTCCGATACTCGAGCCTGCTATATAATCGATCGGTATGCCATGTTTAGTAAGTGCTTTAATAACACCGATATGCGCAAGCCCCCGTACAGCTCCACTTCCCAACGCTAAACCAATTTTTTTTCTTTCCTTCATGCCATTAATTGTAATTTCTTTTTGCGCGATAAACTCTTTATTTGAAACTCTCGACGAAGAGCTTTCGACTTTGTTGCATATCGCTCTGAATATAAAACTTTAACTGGTTTATGGCTTCGTGTGTATCGCCCACCTTTGCCATTTTGATGATCGGAGAATCGTTTTTTGAGATTATTGGTTATACCAGTATACAAACTGCCATCTTTGCATTTCAAAATATAGACACTCCACATCATTAGTCAAAAATGGAGACAAGATAGGTATCGATTTCTCGTTGATCAAGATCATAAAAATGTTTTCTCTCATCGTGTAGATGCGTGGCAAGCTTTATGCCAACAAAACGCCAATGCCACGGCTCAAATTGATAATATGTATTACTTTCGAGATATGACAAAGTGAAGCCGTATTTATATGCATTCTCTAAAAGCCATTTATAATCATACGTTTCTTTAAATGAAGAAAAATCTGCACCAGTTCTCACTGTTGTAAAATCTACCGTGGTACCAAGTTGATGTTCTGAATAGCCTTGATCTGCAGAAAATTGATTGGCGCTCCCGGCGCCATACGTAACACTGTACGACGACTTTAAATCTGCCTGCGTTCCAAACGATCGATATGCGGAAATAACACGTAAATCAAAATCTGTATTTGTATTTCCTTCCAACAGCGCAATCAAATGCGGCAAAATGCTCGTGTGTAACTGAAGATCTTCTTTTGTTTGATATACATATTGAGAAGGAATTTTGTTCAATTTCGATGGAATGTAGTTTTCATTTAAAAAGTAAATTTTAGAATATTTTTGCAATAATTCTTTGTCAGTATAGGTTAGTTTCTCAAGAGTACCGACAGAGCCAGAAATACTTTCAAGCTGCGCGGCCTGTGTTCGTGCGCGCTCTTGTTCAGAATCAAGTACGCCTCTCAATTTATCTTGCTCGCTCTTTGTTAATGAGAGATTTTGGTCAAGTATCGAAATTGTATCTTTAAGACTTCTTGCCGTAGCTGCTTGTTCGGTACGCAATTGATTAAGATTCTGAACGAGTTCTGCATTTTTCTTATTTAATAGATAAAGTTCGTACACTGTCGCGCCAATCACTCCGAGGCCAACAAGTGCTAGAAAACATACTAATAACAAGCGTTTCGTCAATGCACCTTTTGAATCAAGCTCCATCTTTTAATGATAATGAAATCGGGCTCAATAAAAAAGCGGAACGAATCATCGTTCCGCAGGCTTCACTAAACGCTCCTCTCTATACTTTTTAGCTTCCTCGTTGCCAGCATATTCTTCGTGATACTGGATAAATGGCCACATAATTCTTTCTTTCGGATGTTCACATGTTATATGGAAACCATCGAAATCCCAGACCAACGGTATAAGGCACTGTTTGCAATGCATATTACTCAATACGATCATACGCTTCCCTCCTCTCGCTCCTTTGCGAACTTTCTTGCTTTCTCCTTGCATGCATGGCAGTTGATGTTCTCAACGTCATTCCACTCGGTCCAAATATGGTAGTGGCCAGCGAGCATGGGCATTACTTGTAAACCCACACAACAGAAAACCATTCCAAAGCCCGTGTACGGTTTTCTCCATGATATCTTCCCCTTTCCTACAACTTCCGTGAATGTGATTCTAAGAAAGACCTTAGCGCAAAAATATGTGTTTAGTCAAACATTGCGACGAGTGTTTTTTATTTTTAAGAGAACAGCTCTTTCAACTTTTTTCTACCAGCGTGACTTTTCCACCACAGCTCGCGCTCTTTTGCTTCCGCTATTGTTTTGAATTCTTCGGTATAGAAAAATTTGAGTGGTCGTCGATTTTTGGTTGCTTTTACTCGTCCTTCGTTGTGACGTTTTAAGCGCTCATCCAAATTGCTCGTATAGCCTACATATGTTCGCTTATCTTTTTCACTTAAAAGAATATAGGTGTAGTACATTGATTTTACCGTATCACAAAACCAGGCCTTCATTGAAGACCTGGTTTTGTCTTGCGGGCCGCTCTTTGAGCGAGCCTCGCAACAAAATTTCTACTTATAGAATTTTATTAATGAAAGAAATTTTGTTGCGGGGGTTGGATTTGAACCAACGACCTCAAGGTTATGCATACCAACTACAGTTTTCACTGCTTCGCTTTAAGCGAATTTGTGGTCTGGACTTTCTCTTCACCCATCTCAAAATCATTGAGATTAGGGTGCCTGCCATTAAGTCTCTACACCTTGCCCACCCGAGGCGGACCTTGGCTCGGGATTACCACCGCCAGTGGCTTCCCCGAATTTGACAGGTTTTGCATCGCGAGTTTCCTCACGTGTAGCCCATTACAAAGTTGCAGAATTAGCGGACTATACAACCTTGCGAAATCGAGCCTTGCGAGCTACCAGGCTGCTCCACCCCGCGAATATAGTGTAGTCGAAAA
>JBBTUF010000031.1:0-23071 GCA_038063855.1 Patescibacteria group bacterium | reverse complement strand
TTGCATACACTGATGCGCCAGTTGTGGTCGCAAAGATGTCACCCATTGAATAGAGAGTATTTTGTACGCTTATAGTCGTGCCAGAGATATCGATATTATTACCAGCAATCATCGAAGCGCTAGCGCAAATTCCATTCGCACTTGTGCATACACGTTGACCGTTTTCAGCAAGAATTCTTCCTGCTATCTCCACACGACCTGCAAAAGTACTCGTGCCAGTGCCTTGTACACTGATCAGATTGCCGATTGTCGAAGTTCCCGTCACTAAATATTGACCCACAATCGAGAGTTCTCTTCCTGGAGTAGTAGTTCCTATCCCAACAAAATCAGTTGAAGTTGTTAAACGCACTACCGAGCCATCATCTACCCAACCGCTGTTGTCTGCGCCAGTTGGACATTTACCATTCGATGTCGTACACACTGCCGCACCGTTTAATGTAAAAACATCACCCTTTGCGGTGATGATACTGCCTGGTTTCCCGAGATATATATTTTTTCCATATGCTCCAAAATCTCCACCAACTTCCAGCACTTCACTAAACTCGCCAAATTTTGCATTTAACCCAGCATTATGCATCGTCATGCCCTGAAACACGCTTTGCCCGTCAACCAATAGGTTTTGAGTGCGCAAATTTTCTGTAGCGCGAATGAGTGGAGCAGAAATTTCCTTCGTACCAAGAATCTGTTCACCCTGCATCACGCGTCCAATAATTAAATCTTTGGCGAACAAATTTTTAACATCTGCATTACCAGAAACTATAATATTTTTAGAGAAAAATGCATCACCAAGAACGCTCAATTCACCGTCCACACGCAAAGCGTCAAGTAAATGAGTTGCGCCTTTAACAATCAGCGTTTTGCCAACCTCAACCCTCCCCTCAAGGAAAACATCGTCATATGTTACATTGCCATTTTTTGTTACAAACGCAAGAGTTATTTGTTCTGATGAAAGACCATCAAGATAATCAGTATTTAAATTTTCAACTTTTGTTAGTGATTTCACAACAATTGGAGCAATTCCATCTTTTATATATGATCGGAGTTGCATTTGTGTATCGACATTTCCCTGCGCTGAGATATCGCCATCAGTTTCTATCGAGCCGCTAATAATAATTTTGCCTTCTTTATCAATTAAAAGCACTTCATTTGCGTGCGTACCAGCTCGATGACCCATGAGCGTTTCTGAATCGCGAATTTTTTGGTATGCATTAAATATAAAATCATCAGTGGAACTCAAAATGCTTCGGACTGGCAATAACGTAAATAATATTATGCCGATTACAAGTAGTGTAAAATATTTTTTATCTTTTACGATCGTCTTTGTATCCTTTTTTATTCTTCTCCACGTACGATGAAAGAACCCGAGATGCGATTCGATGGAGATATCGAGAAACGATATAAATCGATTTATAAACTTTTCAAAAAGAGTATCGCTTTTTACATCAAGATCTTCTTGAAAGCCCTCAGAAACATCTGCGTCACTTTCAAATTTTACTCTCGGAGGTTTTGGTACAACTAAATTTACTTCTGTTGGAGCTTGAATATCGGGTTCTACAAAATCAGCAAAACGAGCCTCAGCACCAGAGAACATGTTCTGAGCATACACGCCAAGAATATCTTTTTTCGAGCTTCGTTCAGCTACTTGCTTTGAAAGATATTTGCGAACTGCGTCTTTAGTAGTATACCAATTACGTCCGAGTTTTTTTGACTCAATTTTGCCTTTACGGCACAGCAAACTCAAATACTCCGCACTATATGGAGTATCTTTCGCTGCTTCTGAAGCTAGAATGTAATCTTTGTTTTTACCTTTTGCCACAATGTTTATTTTATCCGATATCGTATCGGATATCGTAATATTATTGTAGACTAAAGCGTAAAACGAACCTACGGATTATTGCCAAAAGAAACTCGATTCCTGTGGAAAAAATAATTATCATTAAAAATTAAGTTTTAATGATAATTAATAATTGTTTTTTCTATTGTTAGTGAATAAAATTATAATATTAATTAATATATATAAACATTACTATACACTATAAATCTATATTACTAAACCTTGCTAATTTCAATGAAGACGCCCAAATTTATTTAGTGGCCAGATTCTAAAAATCGGCTTGCCAATAATATTCTTAATATCCAACAACCCTTCCTCTGAATTAAGACCTTGATTACCAAGTATAAAGAATTCCTGCGAATCTAAACGGCCAATCTTATTTAAACTCGCTGAGACGCTATCAAATAAAGGTATATCTTTTGTGATACGTTCATCGCCAACGACTGACAGAATGCCATCATTCACGGCGATTATTTCTCCGGGAAGCGCCAAAATACGACTTATTTTCTTAATTGATAAATCTTTTTGTTCACGATATACAACAATATCGTTTCTGTGAAATAGACTATTAAAATAAGCTATACGACTAATAAGTATAACTTCCCCTTTATTATAGAGTGGCGTTAGGTTATTATCAGATACAACATACGGCTGAACGACAAAATAATGTATCAATACTGTAATAAAACCAGCAAGTAATACCGTTTTTATAATATACACAGATCCTCGCAATATCTCACTCATACTTATATGATAGAAACGACATGGCTAATATTGCAAGGCATAGAATGTTTCTCTAAAAATAGAAAAATGTATATCATCGAAGTTCAACCAATAGCCATATTACCGAAACAACTTTCGAGTCAACTTTCGTATTTCATAAAAGATGCCGTCCCTATTGGGTCAATCGTCGAAATTTTTATACAAAAGAAAAAACTACCGGCCGTAGTAATCTCGGTTGAATTGCTTTCAACCCATAAGCTAAAAATTAAATCGAACTCTTTTGCTCTTAAAAAAATACACCGCATCATATCATCTGGATATTTCTACCATCCTGCCATCTTGCTTGCCGCTACCCACATGAGCGAACATAGTCAAGAGCCAATCGGAGCAATCTTAAAAACTTTTACTCCTAGCGCTCTGCTCTCAACTACTCAATCACAAAATCATCCAACAATCCTCAAAAATAACTTTCATAATAAACAATATGAAATTTTGCTCGGCAGTCTTACTGATCGTGTGCAATACTATAAAACAATTATCCGCGAAGCTTTTGCAAAAAATAAATCAATCGTATTATTTGTACCAACCACTAGACTAGCCGAATATTTTACTCGTATTTTTGGAGACCTCCCAAAGAAACCATTAGTTATCCACGGCAATCTTTCAAAAAAACTATTTTCTACAAATATAAAACTTGCATTACAGGACTCTCCCCCACCACTTATTATCGGAACGCCTATTGCACTCGCATGTCTTCACGGAAATGAAAATATAATTATTATTGAAGATTTTGATTCTCCGCACTACTTTCGACAAGAACGCCCATACGTACACGCGGGGAAAGTAATACGATTTTTTGCAAACGAAATAAACGCAAAATGCATCACAGGCAAATCTATGATATCAATCTCTGATTTAAAAAATGATATTAAGCCACACTATCTTTCGAGCCGACTTAATACCATACAGTCGCCAATTCTAGTAGACACTTCTCAAGAATCCTTCCGGGTACTTTCTGCAATAACTCGTGATAGTATTTTAAAAATTAATAAACGCATCATTCTTTTTATTAATAGAAAAGGTTTTTATTCTTATGTTCTATGTATTGATTGTGGACGAACTATATTTTGTGCAAACTGCAATTCACCCCTGACCCTTCATGTCTCTCTAAAGCGTGGCTATGTATGTCATCATTGTCAGCACCAATATCCAGCAGACATGCTATGCTCACACTGCCAAAGTTGGAATTTAAAAGGATTTGGCATCGGCAATGAGCAAGTATTGGAAGAAATCCAAAAATTATTTCCCTACCGCCCCGTATGGACTTTGAGCGACGAAAAAAATAAAAATACAAAACAAAAAGATTCTATAAAAAAAGCATTTTTAGAGTCTACAGATGGTATTCTTATCGGAACAGAGCTCATTGTGGAAGACCCTGAACTTATTGCAGCTCTTGTAGTAATAGTGCATATCGACAACCTGTTTTCTATACCAGACTATAGTATTGGCGAGCGAATTCTCTCAACCCTTCAGAAGCTTGAAGAAAGGTCAATTGAACTACCACTGTTAATACAAACTCGTTTTCCAAAACATCCCGTATTCCAATATTTTTTACGACACGATTATAAAGGTTTTATGGCACACGAGCTTGCCGAACGAAAAGAAAATAGCTTCCCACCATTTACAACTTTTATTAAAATCACTCTTATCCATAAGAATCATGCCGAACTATCAAAAAGAGTGGATTTTACAGTTCGCTATTTCAAGCCATTTGATACGGACGTTTTATCTTACCCTTCGTTTAACCAAAAAATAAAACATCATATATTAATCTCCATAAACAATCACGAATGGCAAAAAAATGCAGAATCGCTCAAAGATGCACTTGATCGCTTTCCCTATCCGGCTGATATTGTCGTCGACCCACCTTCTATCCTATAGTAAGTACATGAACAAAAAAATTGTAACTCTACCTGATCTTGTCCTGCGTAAACATGCAGGAATTGTTTCTAGCGATGAATTTGGCTCAAAAAAACTACTCGGAATCATCAAGGATATGTCGGACGCTCTCCGCACAACCAGTGATGGCATCGGCATCGCGGCACCACAAATCGGCGTTTCAAAACGTATTTTTCTTGCGAGCGAGGAAGCTCTTGCAATCGACGAAGATCGCGCGGAAACCTCAGAAATAGCTAAAAAATCTCAGAAAAAAAAGTGGCTATATCATGTATTTATAAATCCTGAGATCTTAAAAATTGCAGCAAAAAAAGAAAGTGCAAGCGAGGGTTGCCTGAGCGTCCCAGGTGTCTATGGCTTAGTGCCTCGTGCAACAAAAATTAAAGTGCGAGCATGCGACGAACATGGCAAACGTTTCGAACGCGGAGCTTCAAAACTCTTTGCGCGCCTCCTCCAGCATGAAATTGATCATTTAGAAGGTACTCTTTTTATCGATAAGGCAACCAAACTCGTTACGATCGAAAAAAAATGATCACACAACCTCACATTCTTTTTTTTGGTACACCAGAATTTGCATCTCCATCTCTTTCTGCGCTTGTAGAAAATGGCTATAAAATAGTAGGAATTGTTACAATGCCTGACGAGCCTGCGGGCAGAAACCAAACGCTAACACCACCTCCAATAAAAATCCTTGCGGAAAGTTTAGGACTCCCAATTTTTCAGCCAAAAAAACTTGAAAAAGAAATGTGGCTCAATTCCATGCCCGAAGCCGATATATTTGTTCTAGTCGCCTACGGCAAGATTCTTCCCTCTTGGCTTCTTGAACTGCCTCGCTTTGGAACTATAAATATCCACCCCTCGCTTTTACCAAAATTTCGAGGCCCCTCCCCAATCCAAAATGCGCTTCTTGCGGGCGAAAAAACGACTGGTGTCAGTATTATGCTTATGGATAAAGATATAGACCATGGACCTATTCTTGCACTCCAGCAAATTCCAATCGACAATACAGATACCATAATTTCGCTCTCAGAAAAACTCGCATACATTGGAGCCAAAATATTATGCCAAACAATACCGGAGTGGACATCACATTCTCTCAAACCAATCGCACAAGATCATTCCAAGGCAACATTTACAAAAATCATAAAAAAAGAAGATGGGCATATTAATTGGTCGCGAGAAGCAAAGCAAATCATTAATCAACTACGAGCATTTGCAATCTGGCCAAAATGCTGGACAATACTTGAAAACAATTCACAAAAAACTCGTATAATAATTTTAAATGCTCACACGACTACTCGCCAATCACATACAGTTACTCCTGGCACCAGTATCATAAACACGAACGAATTTTTGATAGCAACAAATGATTATTTTATCGCAATCGACAAGCTCCAACCAGAAAACAAAAAAGAAATGTCTGCTTCGGCATTTCTCCAAGGATATAAACTTGATTCGCTGACAAGATTTACCTAAAATAAAAAACTATTCTTTTGTGGGGCTAACTGTTTCGCGTATAAACCATCTTATGGGCTTTTTTTGTTCCTCTGCTTTTTCTTGAATTTCTGGAATATTAGGAAAACCTTCGTCATCAAGAAATCCCAAACTAACCTCATTGCGATCCTCTTCTGAAACACCGTAGTGATTATACAAACGTAAAAGCATGGTTGCGTGTGGCATACGACCGTCAATATACCACGCATCTCGCTTACCATCTTTTTCTCGAACTACTACACAAAAGGCACGATAATGCCGCTGATTTGGAACTAATTTATTGTCAATAATAAATATATGCCCTTCGTCCTGTTTACTCAACTCATCCTCATTTTCTTCTACAAACGGCACTCCAAAATGTTTCGCAATTTCTTGACGAATTTCATCAAATTCAGGCTCTCCATTTTCAAACTCTTTTTTCCCACTATAATTCTCGAAATGCCCTCTTAATCGATGGTTATGCGTATTAAAAACAAGTGGTTCAAATTCTTTGCCAGCTTCCATATTATTATAATGATATCATTTTTATACTTTATTGTTTAAAAAGTGCTTTTGCGATGTTCCATATTTCGGGATCATTTTCATGTACCTTAAGCCAATACCACCATTCAGCGCCCCATAAATAATACGTATCAAAGCCTGTGCGCTTTGCATACTGAATAATACCTTGAAATGTTGTTGGGCTAAAATATTTATATTGATCTTCCTTTGTCATGTGTGGTATGTACCCTGGTGCCCATGGTTCTGCTTGCAATTCAATAACAATCATTGGTTTTTTGCCCACAACGAGCTCTGTTAAGGCCCTCTTGAAACGAAAAAATGACGGAAATAATGGATACGTAAATGAACCAACATATTTACTATAAATCGTACGATACATTGTGGTACCAAAAATATCTCCACGACGCGCAGCACTAACCCATATCGAAAGCTCTCCCGAGTCAGTCACAAGTACCGGATGCCGCGAATCAAGAGATCGAACAAGCGCAATCTCCTCATCAAGAAACTTTGCATCATACAACGAGCAACCCCCAAAAGGAAGAAACGGCTCATTTTCCACCTGCCATGCGTCAAGAACTTGAGAGTCTTTATATCGGTTAACAACTTGTTCGATGTATTTCAAAATAAGTTTCTTTTTTTTCTCAACTTCAAGATCGGTCGCCCAGGTTGCCTCGTGACATTCTGGCCACCGAGGCAATTTTCTTCCGACACCCAACACTACACGAGCACCCACCTCCTCTGCTTTCTGGAGCTGATAATCATAATCATCAAAAACAAACTGCCCCTCTTTCGGCTCAACTCGCGACCAATATATTGGAATACGAATATGACGTACATCAAGTTCGCTAAGCATCGCGTTGTAAGCCTCTTTCCATGGAATCCCAAATTCTTCCATATACTGCGGAGCGAACGTAATCCCCCATACGTTTGAAGATACGATTGGCGCACGAGAAACCAACGCCCCCATAAAAACAGAAAAACCCAACAAAAGACCTACTAAAAATCTTTTTTTCATGAATAAAAAAGAAAAAATAACGAAACACTAAGTGCCGCCGAGCCTCCCAATTTTAATGCCAACGCACGCCCTGAAATATCCTCACGCAAAATTCGTGGAGCTAAAATTGTAAAAACAATCGCAAACAAAAACACAAAAAAGTATTCGAAGCTGCCGAGAGCATTCACAAGCGCAGGTGAACCATACTTAATAGCATAATCAACACTCAATAGACCAAACGCTCCAATTACTTTATTCAACACAAAAAAACCAGAGTAACTCATTTTAACTCGAGGCATCATTCGCAACGCTTCGCGAACTCGTGCGAAAAGAAGCAATAATAACGCTGAGAAAAATATACCGAAGCGTGTCCATATAACACCGTTCAAAAATGGCGTGCTGTTAAATACTAATTTTGTAAGTATATACGATCCTGACATACAAACCGCGGCAGCCAATACTTTCGAAAGAAGTGACCATTGAATTTTTTGTGCTATACGCGGATTCCATGATAACAGCAATCCTCCAACAACTAAAAATACAAATGCGATAAGCTCGTACTTTGTATATTGACCTTGTATAAATTGTACCGACAACAAAAGCGTAATAAATGGACCAATACTGGCGACAAGAGGTACCACCCGCGAAGCATCATACTCGCGAAGAGCGCTATACAGAAAATATAAGGCCACCAGAACGCACATACCTGCCGCCATTGCATATATAAACGTAACGCCTGATACAAGCGCAAAACCAAACGGAGTAAGGACAATAACAAACCCACTCAACAGGCCCGCAAATACAGTAAATACAATCGGCTCTGGTATTGCTTTTGCCAGAAGAATCTTATCAAACACTTTTGATATCGCAGAAAGAAAGTATCCGAAAATTGCAGCGTATAGCCAAATAAACATATTATTGTTCGCGAAATATGTCTTCCACGTTTAACAAATCATCATCGAGACCTCTCAATTCAGTCGAGCGAAGATCACTTTCAATATCACTTAGAGTGTTTGAAGAATTCAATAAAAGCAATTTGTACACCAAGCTATCGCCAATTGGCCTTTGGATAATTGGCATAAAATTTTGAGATTCCGTATAAAAACCTTGCGCATACGTCAAAACGGAAAATACAAAAACACCAATACATAAAGTTTCAAAAAATATGAGTAAATAATTAGTTTGATTTTTCATAATCTCCCTCCAAAAGTATTGTAGCTTCGACCAGCGCCGTATGCGCATCTTGCAATTTAGAAATACCATGCTCATTTAGAGAGTAGCGCATTGCACGAAATGCGTCGGCAGGCTGATTTTCAAGAAATATGTTTTCAAAATCAGTTGCCGCACGCACTATTGCGCTTCTTGCACCCGAAAGAGCCTCATCTGCAATTGCGATCTTGTCAGTAGCTCGACTAGATACATCTTTTGTCTTAGATCCAAGTTCATATACTTTAAGTCGTGCTGAAATATTTTCAAGCCGTAAAACTGCGGCAAAAGATCTTTCGTATGTATAACGAAATGCTTCTTTTAAAATTATGCGCTGGTCAGACTCAATTTTTTCCCCTCCCTTTAACTCAAAAAATTTATTTCTTTCGCGCAGAAAAATATCATGTACGCTCTCTGCGGCCTCTACCCTGAGAACAACAAAACACCCAATAAGAAAAATAACCAAAAACAAAAAAACAGTGTGCTTCTGCATACTGTCATTATGATGACTTATAAACGCCTTACAACCAGCTTATCCACAGCTTATTAAGTACGACGTCAATTAATTTTGAATAAATATTTTTTTAGCAATCTCTTGAGTTCGCAATATGCGATCAGCTTCGATCATATGCTCGGGCGTTGTAACTGGAAACCAAAATGAAGAAGAAACGGCGGTGTACGGATATATTTTCAACATGTCTGCAACTGCAGTCGCGAGAAAATATTCTCCATTTTTTGGATGCGGTTTTGGCGGGTATTTAAATATATTTGAATCAAGAAGTAATACGCCAGTGCTGATTAAATTTCCTCTTGGTTCTGTTGGTTTCTCAACCATGCTAGTGATAATGTTGCGGCCATCGACTTCAACATTCCCATACGGACGTGGATCGTCCACGAGACTCACAACCAAAGCTCGCGGATATTGAAGACATTCTTTTAATCCTTCCGCACCATGCAAATCATCACCGTAAAGAACAAAAAAACGCTCCCCTGGGCTTATTAAATGCTTTACAAGACCCAATGCATGAAAAGTTCCTTTCGTCTCAATTTGAGTAACGTACGTAACAGGCTTGCCTAAAAATGTTGAACCAAAAAAATTACGGATTTTGTTGCCTAAATACCCAATTACAATGATAAACTCATCTACTTCGTCTGGCAAAGCGCCTGCGATATGCTCGATAAGTGGCCGCCCAGCAACCGCCAAAAGCGGTTTGGGACATGTATTAGTCAACGGGCGCATACGCGTTCCCTTGCCTGCTGCCAATATAATCGCCTTCATAGCTCCATCCATACACTATTTTATCATTTTTGGCAAGGGCATGTGGTAATTTAAATAACCTTCTCAACGCTGTTATACTACGTCATATGGCAATTATCAAAAAAGATTTTAGCATAGAAGGCATGCATTGTGATGCATGTGCAATCGGAATAAAAATGCTACTCGATTCAACTGATGGGATTAAATCTGCAAATATTAATTGGGGAGAAAAATTAGGTACCATCGAATACGACGAATCCAAAATTAAAATTGAAGAAATCCAAAAAACAATCTCTGATATTGGCTATTCTGCCACACTCAAATAAAAGCTTTCCTTCGTCAATACCGCCATTGACAAATATTGTTTTTCGTGCTACCATGAACCCTAGAACGGAGGTAATGAATGGTCAAAAGTGTGACGTGTCATAGGGGCAATATTTACACCGTGCGATCAAAATTGGGCAGTGCAGGCAATGATATTCTCACTCTCATTACCACATGGAAATTAACCTCTGGTGGGCTACAAATGATCAGTGGCGAGAGATCTCGACATGGTAAACGCTATCGAGCAAGCATTTCTCCAGTCATCTGCCGAGAAGCTTTCGGCGCAGTATGGAAATACATCCGTGCCGCTGATAATAAACATGCCGAGCGCAAGCAACCCACGCTCGACTTTCAGAGCAAAGGCTCTACCTCGCGGTAGAGCCTTTTTTTATTTATTCCTGCTCTCCTACTTTATCTTCTTTGCTATCTTCCTGCTCTATAATCGCTGGAGTTGTTGTACTTTCTCCAATTATTTCATTATGCCCTTCGCTGGTATTATGATTATCGCTGTCGTCTTGTTCGTCTTTATCTTCATCTTTTTTATCCCCATCACCTTTCTCATCCTCTCCTTCTTCGTGATTATGTATAATCAGAGGCAACTCTATGGCGCGCGAAGAAATAGTATTTTGAATAATTTCTGAATCGCGATATCCGCTTGCAGTATATGACCCGACATCCGTTTGCCATGCTCTAAACTCCAAATCAAAATTACATGCCGCATTACCTACATCCGATGGCAGTGTTACCGCATATTGCCACGCGTAATGCGTTGTTGTGGCAGAAACAACAAACGTATTTAGTTTACCAGTATACACGATCTTGCCATCGAGCGATGCTACAAGATCAAGAGCATTGCAGAGTGACAAATCGCTAGCGAAATTCTTCGCCTCAATATCATACTGAAAATCGACGCCACCGAGATTCGCAACCGTCGCAGTTTTTTGAGCTGACTCCCCTGCCCCAATTTCTGGTGGAGAAAAATCCGACGCCGAAACTCCAAGATTCAGAATCGTCGAGCTTAAAATATTATCTATAGATGTATCAATATTTTGATAATACGAAATTGTAGTACCAACCGAAGATAGTGCAAAAATAACTGCGAGTATTGTACATAACGCGAGCATTATTTTCATACCGTCATTCTCCTTCGTGATGGTGGCGCCTCACTACGCTCCACGATATGCTGATGCTTTTGCTTTCTTATACCTCGAAATTCGCGAATAATTTTTCGAATCTCATCAAGAATAATCAAAAGCGCAGGAATTATAATTAAAAATACAAAACCCAATGGCGTCTTTGCTGCCGAAATTGCGTATCCAACATAGGGTGCCGAAAATATGACTCTTCCAATAATATCTTTCTTCTGTACCAAATTTGTATCGGTGACATCGTTGGCATCTCCTCGAGTAATAAAGCCACCATCTTTTTCTGACACAATACGATGGGTTACCGGAATTTCTTTTTTTGTATCTTTTCCAAATGTAATAATGTCGCCTTTTTGATACTGATTTACGGGACGCGCGACAATAATACTACCTGTTTGTATCGTTGGCTCCATAGAACCCGAAAGCACAACTTTCACTTTATAGTTCCCCGGAATTGGCAACAGTGAGGCAACAAGCAACAAGGCAACCGCCCCAAGGCTTGCAAATATCACATAATATAAAGTTTTGAAAAATATTTTCAAAAGATATTCGTTAATTTATCTTAATTTACGATTTCGTTGACGCAATTGAGTGCTTTGATGCCATCGACATCATAGCCATCGGCATCAGCGGGGAAAAGGCTCTTGTCGCTCACGTCTGTAACGCGAACATACTTTGCCCACGCGAGTAAACCTAGATCAACTTCGGCGTCGCGCGTAACGGAGGCGGCAAGCAACGTCCAGCTTAGTCCATCTTGACTTGCCTCAACTTTCACATTTTCATCGGGATACGTTGGACCGCCAGTGACCTCAAATACCTTTACATCAGCGCCCGAACCATTGACGATAAACTTCGGAAATCCGACAGCTAAGTTGCCTCCAAATCCGAGGTTTGTCGCGTCATCAAAACCAAGGCTGAAAAATGTACCTGCGATAATCGGACTATCGTATACTGCTCCAACGGTCTCGGCAACGCCAAGCGCCTGAGCTGGATCAGATCGATCGAGCGCAATTACAGAGCCGTCTTTACGCTTGCCTTGTGAGAAACTTTTAACAGAGCTCGCCCATGTGTCTTGCTCGGTACATGAAGTCTGAACTGGCTTGCATACAAAATTCGCATTATTGCGCGACTGTACCGCGGTAAAAGTAACATCACCGACCAATGTATCAGACTGCGAGATATTGGTAACGGGTGCTCCATCGCATTTGATACCGGGGCCTTGAGCGCCACCGGGATTCATTGCATTACCAACGCCGTCTTGTGTAACTGGCACGAGCGAAATATCTCCAAAACACCACGCTTTACCGATAAATTTCGTCTCGAGACCGGGAAGCGGCTGACCTACCGCGCCAAATGCGTTAAACGTTGAATCAACAAGTGGAAAGGTCATACCCGGGTTGCCATCACCCTGCGGCAAACTGCTTGGGCTCCCTGAAAGCAAAACTTGCTCACCTGTCTCAAGCACATTATCGCCATCGTCTGCCCAGAAAACAAATTTAAGTTCTTTACCTAATTCGCCATCCCAATTGTTTGTAGCGTCTTCAGCGACGTCACCTGCCTGCAATTCTGGCTCGTTGGTACTTACATCATCGTTTTTTGTGAGCTTCACATTTGCACACACCCACGAATCGTTATTGTCGACATGAAGACTAATAGTATCTTCCGACCAATCGCCCGGTTTCAAATCTTTAAAGTTAAAGAAAAGTTTTCCGGCCAAGTCAGAAGGCGCCCAACTTAGATCAGCTTGAAAAACACCATTATACCAACTTGAATTATCGATTTTGAGATCGATAGTGCCCGCGGTAAAAGTGTTTCCCGTTGATGTTTCGGCGTCGGTAAAAAACGCACCCGACCCGCCCACGGCGAGTGCGCTTACCGCACCAATAACTCCTAAGCTAAATAGTATTTGTTTCATAATGGTTTAATTTATTGCTATTGGGCTGTCTGATTCGAGATTATTTCAGTCTTAATACACTTTAAATAATTAATTATTTGTATCGTTGTAATTAATGTAGACATTACCTTCAAACAAATATTGACTTGGATTCCAAGCAGTCATCGGACCGGTTGAAGGAGTACCACTGTTATAATCTGAAGATCGGACTAGCCAAATTTTTGCACCTACCGCAAAGTTGCCATCGGGCAAGGTTGGCAAATCTACTCCTAAGTTAGGATTGCCAGCACCACTTACAATATTTCCACTTGCGTCAGTTGTATGTGCGCCAATGAACGCCCCTGGATTATTTCCTGGCCAACCATCAGCATAATAAATCAGGCTATAAGAAGTTGATGGAGTCAAACCCTGCGCGTTTAAAGTGTAATTGAACGTTGGACCATCGCCAACCCACGTTAGATTAGCAAAAGTGTTGTCATTAATTATTGTCCAAGGACCACCCTCTACTATGTTTTCGTTTTCAAGACGAAGACTCTTTGTGACGTTTGGTTCTGGAGCAACGCTCTTACAGACAAAATCGGGATTATTTCTTGCTTGCTCAACTCGAAAAGTTACATCTGCAACCATTGAATCGGTCTGAGCATTGTTACCCATTCCTGCGCCATCGCAAGTTATTGTGTTACTTCCTGTATTTACTGTCTGTGTACCAGCGCACCATGCAAGCCCTATGTAGCTAGTTGAGCCACCTAATAATGGTGTTCCTGTTACAGAATCTGCAAGTGCGTATGTCTTACCACCAAGAACGTCGCTAGCAGGTCCGGATTGGTTTGAGAAAAGAAGCGGCTCTCTTTCTTCCCAAATATTATCGCCATCGTCTGCCCAAGCTGCAAATTTAATGTTTTGTGCAAGTTCGCCATCAAAAATACTGTCTGTATTTTGCGCATCTCCTGCGGCTAATTCAGGCTCGACAGAACTAACATCATCATTTTTCGTCAAATTTAAATCAACACACGCCCAAGCTGGGTTGCTATCAATATGAAGAGAGATTGTGTTTTCACCCTCGTCACCTGGTTTAACGTCATTAAAATTCCAAAACTTTTGTACTCCATTACCAAGATCGGTAAGTGCCCATGTACCATCACAAGCCGTACCTGCTACCGGATAAGGATTATTCCCAGGACCCCAAACATACGGCATATTTGCTGATGTTCCCGTGTCTTCGTTTGGAATGCACTCATGCCCATTGTAGTGTTGCTGGCTATCAACTTTTAGATCAATCGCGCCTGCGGTAAATGTATTCCCTGTTGAAGTTTCAGAATCGGAGAAGAATGATTGTGTGCCTCCATACACGAGCGCCGCGGCGCCCGCAATCATGGTTAGGCTTAATAATATTTTTTTGTTCATAATTTTTTATTTTAAATAATATAATTTTTTATTAATTCTGTGCATTATGAATCGAGCAAGTTATGGATTGCCCTGGTGTAAGCTGGAATGCATCGCCAAGATTCGCGGGACATCCAGAACCAGTAATACCCACGAAGTGATACGCACCATGCGCATCTTCTGTGATCGAATGATTGGTATTCGCAGTTACCGGCTTCGATCCACCTGTTGGAACGATTGTCCCATCAACGCGCACAGTGAATGATGTGGGTGAGGCATTACCGACATCTACAATTTTTAATATATTGACTACCGGGCTAATATCATCGTTTGTAATTGTACAGATTTTGTTTTCGCTATTTGCAATTGTAATTTGCACAGTAGTTGCATCACAATCACCACTAAATGTTGCTTCATACCCTGACACGCCAAGTTCGCTTACTGTATATGTTCCTGGAGCAAAATTCTTTGGTATATGATTTGCAACACTTGTACTATCAATAAAATACGAGAAATCGGTTGATGTCGCAGTACCGCCGTCGTCATTAATGATTATCTTTTTAATGGTTATCGTACCAGTTGGTTCAGTTGTTCCTGGAGAGCAGAGATAACCCAAATTGTTTCGTGATTGGATTGAACTAAAGGTTACATCTGCGGTAAGGCTATCGGTCTGTGCGGTATTGTTTACCTGTGAGCCATCGCAAGAGAAGCCTGTTCCACGAACAAGTGGGCCGTTTGAGCCTGTTTTACCTTGCTCGTCTTGAGTTACTGGTGTTTCAGTTAATGCTCCAAAGCACCACCCCTTACCAATAAACCGGTCTGAATTGCCAGGAAGTGGGCCTGTATCGCCCCAAATGTTTGTTTCTGCATCCGCAAGAGAAACGGTCGCCTCGTCACCAACGTTTAGTGCTCCAATCGGACCGCCCGGTAGAACAAGCTCGTTGGTTTCAAGTACATTGTCACCATCGTCCGCCCACCAAATAAAGTTTATTTGATTGGCAAGTTCTCCATTACCGGCACCAATCGTTGTGTCGCCATCCTTTATCTCTGGCTGTAAATTGCTGTTTTCATCATTGCTTGTCAATTTTACTGCCGCACACAGCCACGAATCGTTGTTGTCGACATGAAATGAAATTGTGTCTTCGCCTACATCGCCCGGTTTTACATCAGTAAAATCAAAAAATTTTTCGATCGTTAAATCACGCAAACTCCAACTTGTGCGCGGATTTAAAGCTAACTGACCAGTCGAAGTACTAGTCACATAGCTTTCGTTGTCGATTTTAAGATCGATTGCTCCGGCTGTAAACGTATTGCCTGTTGAAGTTTCAGAATCAGAGAAGAAGGAACGCGTTCCGCCATACGCAAGAGCTACTACTCCTACAATGATGCTGAGACTCAAAAAGATTTTTTTGTTTTTCATTTTTATCATTTTGTAAACTTTTATCTAAAGATTGTTAATTAAATATTCGGAATTAATTTTCGACCTTTTATAAATTGATACTTCGATTTTTTATTAGCCAAAACACGAAAAGACCCGCGAAAGGCGGATCTTCAAGATCTTAGCTAAAATCGAGCCAGCAATCCTTCACCCAACCTTGGCTTAAAAAGCCAAGGCTGGATGGGGCGCAGGCTGCCAGCCCGATTTTAGCTAAAATAAAAAGAGCGCCGATCTCCTTGACGAATGAAAAAATCGTTTTAAAACCTGCGCCCGTTAAATTTTTAATGAATCCTAACTTGCCACCTACCATTCTTAGCAGGCATCAATAGAACGCGTCAAGAAAAAATCGCACAAAAATTATCCACACGAGTGGATATCGAATTATGCCTTACGAGATAAGAGTAAAAAGTACTCTTGTGTGACATTAAAAATGATGTCGTTATAAATTTAACAACTATCATTCAATTTTATCAACAGAAAAAAAATATTCTTATTGCCGAACGCAAATAGTGTCGTTATGATAAAAACAACAAGCATTACAACACAGGATGAAATTCTTACTGATTGATAAAAAAAATGTTTCTTGGTTTATCTCACTAATTTTTGTTGTAGAAATTTTCTTTCTTTATAGTTCTTCTTCTGCGGTGGCTTCGAGCGCCTGCCCACTCGGAACATCCCTTTCTGTTGTCGCTCATCAAGACGATGATTTACTTTTTATAAACCCCGACATACAACACGACATTAGCGCAGGAAAATGTGTTGTGACCATATTTTTAACTGCGGGCGACGCAAACCAAGGTAGCGCTTATTGGCTCTCAAGAGAGTCGGGCTCAAAGGCGGCATATGCCAAGATGAGCACTGTGCCAAATCAGTGGGAGCAAACAAATGGGAGTACTTTCGCAACATTTACTCTCACCCAAAACCCATTGATATCACTTGTTTTTATGCGCCTGCCTGATGGAAACACCAACGGAGGCGGATTTTCTAACAATAATTTTGAAAGTCTTCAAAAATTATGGCTTGGGAACATTAGCGTTATCCATGCGGTTGATGACACAGCTAGCTTTACAAAACAGGATATCATAAATACCTTGGCCAATTTACTTCAAAAATATCAACCTTCCCAAATTCGTATTCAAAATTATCAAGATACATACAATTCAAGCGTAGATCATAGCGATCACTATTCAGCTGCGTATCTTGTATTCGAGGCACATACATTATATACTTCCCCTCATATTTTAACGGGCTATTATGATTATCAAATTTCTCTCCTCCCATCGAATGTAACTGGTACTGATTTAATAAACAAAGAAGACGCCTTCCTCGCGTATGCGCAATATGACCCATTGGTATGCAATTCGCCTGCCGCTTGTGCTAATACTAGTTATGGTTCGTGGCTGAGCCGCCAATACAAGATAGAACCCACTCCAACCCCTACACCAGTAGCAGGCGGCGCAGAACTCCTTACATCAAGCTCATGGACTCTCGCGGGCAACAACGGCTCCGCTGAAAAAAACCTAGGTATTCCAGCAAATTCCCTTTCTGGTATGGCTTCTGCGTCAATAACATTCAACCTTCACGGCAGTACCTTTGGCAAAGGAGATGATGAAGCCTCTATTGTTTTTGTTCAAAACAATGATTGGTATGGAGCGAATGTTGTTCTCTATGGTCAAAACGGTAAAGATGGCCTACAGATAATATCAATACCATTGGCTGACTTTCATAAGATTGGGAATGCGAGCATAAAACTAGATACTACAAAGTCTGTATCAGATTTGCATGCGAGGTTTTGGCGTGCAAGCAGTTTCAGTGTTGATGTTACCAGTGTGCAACTTACTGGCACTGGTACGACAACTCCTGACCCGATACCCGTCCCAATTCCAACCCCTACACCAGTAGCAGGCGGCGCAGAACTCCTTACATCAAGCTCATGGACTCTCGCGGGCAACAACGGCTCCGCTGAAAAAAACCTAGGTATTCCAGCAAATTCCCTTTCTGGTATGGCTTCTGCGTCAATAACATTCAACCTTCACGGCAGTACCTTTGGCAAAGGAGATGATGAAGCCTCTATTGTTTTTGTTCAAAACAATGATTGGTATGGAGCGAATGTTGTTCTCTATGGTCAAAACGGTAAAGATGGCCTACAGATAATATCAATACCATTGGCTGACTTTCATAAGATTGGGAATGCGAGCATAAAACTAGATACTACAAAGTCTGTATCAGATTTGCATGCGAGGTTTTGGCGTGCGAACGCTTTTACCGTAGATATCACAAGCGTCACACTTAATTGATAGAAATTATAACCGTATAAAATCGAAAAACCGATCAAACATGCTTTTATTTGTTTTCACAAGAATAATTTCAAATTGCTGATTGGGCTTTGAAATTAAACTATTAGTCGAAGAATGTCCTGAAGCCTCCACCTCTATCGTAAGATCTCCTTTTGGATAATATGGTAATTCAAAATACCCATATTGATCAGCTCTAATCTCGCGAAGTTTTGTTGAAATTTTTGCATTGGCAATAGGTCGGTCGAGTTCGTCTTTTACAAAACCATTTACTTTCAACGGCTTATAAAAATTCTTTAGAACGTCAACCGCAAGGCGCGCAATCATTTTACTATTCCATATTTCTGTAGATCCCCCAACAGCAGTCCAATAATTTACACCAACTACATGCGGCATTTTTGTGAGTTCAAAAAGTGCACTTTCAATCCATGCGGCTTGTGTTGCCGCAGACATTGATCCGTGAATATCCGGAATCGGAGCTCCAAACTCACCTACTACAATATCGCCTTTGCTTGATGTAGCAATTTCAGCTACATCGCGAGCAAACTCTATCGGAGACTCAACATAATGATCCACCGCAACTACACCGCCCAACGCACTCGTGGTCAGCGGATCCATAACAACCCGCGCGACATCAGCATTCATAGAATTATAGTTAGAACGAACACTTTTCCCGATGACTTCAAATGTACTTTTTGTCATGCTGTACTCTTTAATTAAGAACTCTCGGTGGCCAACAACGTCATTGTTATGACGCGGATCACCCGGACCACCATTTTCACACTCGGGGCATGGTGTAAAAATATCACCATCTTTAAACAAATCGCGATGAGCTAAAATAAATTTTTCTGTTTTGGAAATATGTTCATCACGAAAAATGCGCTGATAATCAAACCACTCTTCCCAGCCAGACCAATTCCCACGAAACCATACGTTGATATTATGACGACGCGCAGCCTCAACCCAACGCGTAAGATACGGCACGAACTCTTCGTCATATGGAGTATTGATCGACACATGAGTTGCTCCCGTTTCTGCAATATTGCGCACCTGCTCTTCAATTATTGTATCGAAAGAAGAATCATTTAATTTTTCACGAGCGAGATCCCGAGAATATTTTGAAGTATCGATTGAGGTAGTGCGCCAAAAATGAACTCGCGAGTTGCTATAAATGGTTGTTTTTTTGTCTGTCTGCAAAATAACAAACAACAACCAAGCACACACTCCAAGAATCACCAGCGCACCGACAATCCATAAACTCATACGCACCATATTTTTATTTTTGCTTACCTAGCACTGGCTCTGTCTGTAAATCTGCCATAAATTCCGGCTTCAATTCATAAATATCTGCGAAAGGATACATACCTACAAGATTGTAGCGCTCAAAGCCCGGTGATTTACTCACCAATCGCCAAGTAGAATCGTCTTCAGAGTACGTGCGCATAATAATCCAACGCGCCCAGCGATCAGGGCTTCGGGTAGCACTTGTCCAATACGCACCCGTGCCCTCGTGAATAAACTTCTTCATCGGCAAACCCGAAGAAAAAATGATTGCATCATGACTTGCGGCAGAAATAAGAATAAATCCTTTCTCGTTTTTTGCGTGATCGGTAAGCCAACTCGATACTTCCGTCACATTTTTTTGGCTTGATCCTACACGCGCGTCATCGATCGTAACTGTATCACTACTTGTAATACTAAAAAACATAACAAAAATCAACAAACCAACAACCAATCCTCTTACGAGCCGTACACGATCAACAAGATATCCAATAAAAATTGCAAGCGATGGCATCATCATGACGCCGTATCGTATATTGAACCATGTATCACCCGAGAGACCTTGGATAAAAAGAACTGAATGCCCGAGATACAGCGCGATGACATTAAATAAAAACGGCGCAATAAGCACGACCGAAGCAACCCGCACGCGTATATTTTCACGACGGTTAAACCACATCACAAAAGCGCCTGCAAGCCCCAAAAACATCGTAAAGGCTCCCGAGTTGTATGCAAGCGCGTACACATAAAATTTAAGTGAAAGAAACCAATCGCCTTTTGTGGCTAAGACACCAGCAGCCTCCAATTGATTTTGTTGAGAATACGCGGAATATGGCCCGAATATAAAATATAACGGATCTTTAAAAATAAGCGCGTTCCATAAAAACCATAGTGCGATACCAAATCCTGCAAGCGTTGCATACAACACCACCGTACCTTCAGCAGGCGCATATCCTTTTCGATAGAGTGTATAAGAAAATATTAAAATTGCCGCGAACCCAAACAAAAACCACCCGTCATATCGCACAAGCGTTGAAAGCATTATCCAGAATGAACTTTTAATGAGGTACACCATATCATTACTTTTGAACCACAAGAGCAACTGGTATGCACCCGCAGTCATAGTTGCAAGTAACAAGAGTTCTGTCATTGCAGTCGATTGTAAATATAAAATATTTGTATTTGACGCAAAAATTGCAACACCCACCAAACGCGCAAACATACTCGCGCCAAGTTCGCGCAAAAAAAGATAAATAAGTAACCCTGTTGCTACGTATGCGATCATCGATTGAAGTGCGCCTGCAAGCCCCGTATGCCACATAAAATCATTCCAAATCGTAGGTATCATTAAAATGTGTGTCAGTGGTAGCCAAACACTCCCGAGCTGTGCAAGCCCAGGCTTAAGCCCCTCTACTACGCGCCTACCGATATCGAGATGACTCCTGGCATCATTGTACGCAAGACCAAAACCGTTAAAGTAATAAGCAGTAAATGCCACCACGGATATACATGATAGTACGATGGATAAAACATATATTGCATTACGCTCGCAAAAAGCAACAAAACGCTTTGTCGTGTCTATTGATATGGTAAATTCGGTTGGAGAATATTTATTCATGACGTTTCTCCTTTTGTGTATCTAAAAGAAGACCACCAAGCAATAACGCACACATCGCAATCACGAGGCTTGCGATCAATGTTCGATATCCTGTAGCACTTATGTATCGATATCCAATTGTGTTAAATATAAATGACTTGGCATGGTTACTCGCCAGATACTGCTCATTTCGATCGTACGAATATTTTTCTTCACGCCCGGAAATTTTTTCCAGTGCTAAAATTTCAATTTGCGGAGGGTTACGGTTTGAAGTCACAGCTCCCAGCACTCCAATCCATATCGATTGACTTACAAGCGTCATACATATTGCCAATACGATATAACGTTTTTTTGAATATTCGAGAAGTTTTGCTATACCAATACCAAGTATTGCATACGAGGGTATGAGATATCGTGACCCAAAGGCCCATCCACCATATGGATCGCCCCACATTGAATATAGTAAAATGTTAAATCCTATAATCCCCGCAAGAACTTTGCCAACAGTTACATTTTTTTTAAAAACATACGCAAGACCAAAAAAACCTAACAACATTATCGGAGCAAAATTAATAACTCCTCGATCGGGGCTTATAAAATGCGTATAAAACCCGTTGAGAAGATTGCGAGAATGGAAAAAATTAATCGCTGACTTCTTACGATTGGGATTCGAAACCGCAAGACCAAGAGTTTGTGCGAGTTGTGATTGTGCAGGTTTGCCAAATTCATCAATTGCCTCAACCCGCTTGAGCGTACCTGACAACTGCAACGGATTTCCATTTGCCACTGTGTTATACCACAAGAAAAAAGCTAGCGGGAGTATTACGCTGACCACAGTGAGAATATTTAAAAAAGAAATTTTAAAACGAAGCCCACGTGTATCTTTTTCGAACCACACGATACGCGAAAGCGCCCACAGACCAATTGGCACCATTAAAACTATATTTGGATAGTCAACCGAAAGTGCCAGTGCTAGTGCAAACCATACGTATGCTATCGACCACCAGCCATGCCAACGAAGTAAAACATAAATACTCGAAAGAATCAGAAATGTCGAAATATGATGCTGATAGAGTGTTACCGCGTAGGCAAACGCAGGCGATGCAAACAAAAATGCCAACGCTCCAAAACTTGCGGCATAACTACTTGCTCCCAACCTCATGGCAATAGCACGAACAAGCCCCGCGTTAAAAAGCGCAAAAAGAGCGATAACAGCAAAAGCTCCTACTTGCGAGACTCCAAATAGCTTCCCCACTACATACCCGGGTAACACAATAAATGAAACGCCGGGGGCGAACAGCGATACATATTCACCATTTGGCGTAATACCAAGGTCAGGCGTTGCAAAACGAGCAATCGGTAAGGAAAATTTTAGTGAAAGATTCTCCGCTATTGAATACAATAGTGAAAATCGCCCGCGATCAGGAGACAGTTCAAGTGGTCCATCATCGGTCCACACAATATTGTTGATCGTCTCAGCAGTTGGGTTTCCTACAATACCACGAATACCTAACAACAATACCAGCAATACAAAACTAAAAAATAAAGCTGTAAATATTTTTTCTTTTTTCATATTTATGTGGCAGGCACTGCGGTAAAAAGCGTCGCCCAACGCTCCCATTCACAAACACGTATTTCCTCCAGCCGACTATTCATAATGCGCTTCAACGAGTCTGAATTCTGTAGTGCGCCCTGCAACAAATCAAATAATCGCTCGGCAGTAACATCCAGGTATGATATACAATATTT
>JBBTUF010000030.1:33682-38636 GCA_038063855.1 Patescibacteria group bacterium | reverse complement strand
CAGTGTCTCCTACTTCCCAGTTGGCGCTTGTGTCTGCAGGGTGGTAGGAGGCAGAGGCATTACTCACTCCTATATATGTAAAGAGGAAGAGAGTTGTTATGAGTGTGAGAGTGAGTTTGTTCATGGAGTTATGAGATAAATATCTAATTAGGGAAGCCCGACGCCAATTACATCGATAGTGGCCGAATTGTCGGCAGCATAGAAGTGTGTGGCGTCGGCACCGTTGCAAGAGAATTAACAATCTAGAAATAGGACTCAGACGCAAAAAGCACTTGCAGCTCAAGATTGTGGTCAGAACCAGGATGTTTAGGGTGCGAATTTGACCAGAAAAGTGTCGGAAGCACCATAATTGATGAGAGGCCCGCCACCGAAATTTATCACGTTTTGGAACCACCCAGTAGCCAGCACGTTGCCGGCGGCGTCTGTCGTCAGGCATACGCCGCTATCCTCGAAGCTGTCGCCCGCGCGCTTGGACCACAGGTGTACACCTGTCGCCGAGAACTTCACGACAAAGAAGTCTTTGCCCCCGTTGGGGTAGAGTATCCCGCCCCCGAGGTCCAGCGCCGCGTAGATCGATCCCGTCACTACCACGTTGCCATTGGCATCCGCAGCGATCCCGTTGGCAGTTTCTTGCACAAAACTTGTCCCGAAATTCTTTGACCACAAATATTCACCCGCCGCCGTATATTTCGCGATGAACATGTCACTGTACACGGGGCTGCTCACCGGCCCGCCGCCGAAGTCTACCGTGTCCGTGAAGTCCCCCGTTACTAGCACGTTACCGCCGCCATCGACCGTTAGGCCGTTAACATTGTCGTTACTCGCAGCCCCGAAGCGGCGCGACCACACATGCCCACCCGCCGCCGTGTACTTCGCTACGAAGATGTCGCTGCCCCCGGCGCCGCTCAGTGGCCCGCCACCGAAGTCCCCAACGCCCGCGAAGAGGCCCCCAACCACTACGTTGCCGCTGCCGTCGACCGCGAGAGCGTTGCTGATCGCGTAACCGGACGCAGTTGTTGTGGGTCCGAAGCTTTCCGACCACAAGTGGGCGCCGCCCGCCGAATACTTTGCCACGAAGATGTTGCCGCCCGTGGCCGTGAGCACACCACCGCCAAGATCTATCGTGCCCGCGAAGTACCCCGTCACCAGCACATTGCCGTCGCGATCCACCGCAACGCCGCCAGCCCTATCGTCCGCCAGCGACCCCGCGCGCCGCGCCCACAGGTACACACCGCTCGCCGAATACTTCGCCACGAAGAAGTCGCCACCGCCCGCGCTCGTGAGCGCACCACCGCCAAGATCTATCGTGCCCGTTAATTTCCCCACGATCACCACGCTGCCACTCCCGTCGACTGCGACCGCGGCCGGGGACGCGACATCGCCTACGTTCATTCCTCCAATGTTCCGCGACCACACATGCGCACCAGCGCTTAAGCCACCCGCCCCAACCACCCAACACCCCGGACATATTTGTGTTCCATCAAAGTGATACGCACCTGCTCTCCACATAGCAAGTCCGTTGAGAACATATGTATCTAAAACATTCCCTGCTCTCCATGAAGCGAGGTAACTTAGGATTTCAGTGTCTCCTACTTCCCAGTTGGCGCTTGTGTCTGCAGGGTGGTAGGAGGCAGAAGCAAATACCGGATACAAAGCGACCATGCTAAACCCAAAGCATAAGAGTGTATATTTTATAAATTTGTTTATATGTATATACATGGATGTATTTTTAGTTTTATCTACCGATCGCCCAACATATACTTCCCGCAATACACGACGCAAGACTTGAATCATAGTGATACCCTCCTGCTCTCCACATGGCGAGTCCGTTAAGTACATAGGTATCGGTAACATTCCCCGCTCTCCATGAAGCGAGATAGCTGAGAACTTCTGAGTCGCCCACTTCCCACCAATTGACGCTTGTGTCTGCAGGATGGTACGTCCATCCGATTTCTTTTGCTGTTGCATCGCTAACAATAGTATTTGCAAGTGGAATATCCTCATAACCAAGATCTGGTGCAAACGGAGAAGCGTTCGGCCTTCCCGTCACACCACACATAACATCAAATCCTGGATACTGCATACCCGTGGAAGCATCAATATTGCATGCCTGGTAGGGCGGTCCGGTTGTACCAGTCCAGATCTTATCAGTAGCTCCAATATTTTTAAGTAAATCTCGCATCAGAGAAGAGCCAAAACTATCGATAGTGAAATCTGGCAAGCCATACGGAATAAATGGTGTCCATGGTGGTGGATTGTAAGAGTCGGCGGGATATTGCGAATAGTAGAAGAAATTATATTTTATCCCCACGGAATTGTCAGGATAAAACGTCCAAAGACCATTTGATCTTGAATTATAATGAAGAATGCTTACAAATCCTGCAGACGCTATTGCAGGGTAGTTTGCTTCCAAATAATTCATTACACTATTTTGATTAAGTGGTATCTTATAATTCGTTCCGTTAATCGTGACTCGCCCGTTAAAAAGTGAGTTCGGAAGTGTAATCTGCTGACCAAAACAGGAAATACCACTAAACGGTTTTGCTGCAGAGTATTTGTTTGCTTCTTTTCCGACCCACGAATTAAGCGACGACTGAAGTGCGCCAGCTGACGTATCGCATAAAAAGTTAACCGCATCCGATGTAAGTGGAGTACCTTCATTTGTGATAACAAAAAGCCAATTCTTGTTTATGGGCGGCTTGATATTTGTGGCAGGCAGAGTCGTTACTGTTACAACATTTGAAGGAGCTGATTTGCCGTATTCATGAAGATAGTTATTCGACATTGCTTTCACTCTGAAATAATATATACTATTTGATGTTAAATTTTTTACTGGAAACAACGTATTAGTAGTACTCAGCGGATACTCCATGCCCGCATAAAATACCGGGATAAATCCAGAAGTTGGACTGGTTGACTGTTCGATAATATTGCCGTCAGCAATAAATAATGGGTCATTACGCCATGATAGTTGTACCTCGGTAGGGCTAATTCTTTTGGCAGTTAAGTTTGTAGGTGCCGGAGGTGCATTCGGATTAGGAGGCATATCAGGAGCTACCTGACCCCACATTATATTACTGTACGGAGAATTACCCATTGAGTTATATGTATATGCACGATAATAACAACCAGCATCGGAAGGAGGAATCTCAGGATACCCGCAATTATCATACGCATTCACCGGAGAATACATATTCCATATATTAGGATCAATAACGTCATCCTGAACAAGTGACCACGGTCCTGTTTGAGATGCTGATCTTTCCAATCTAAAACCTGCAGCATTATCAGACTGCAAGGTTAATGTGATATGTATTAAAAGCTGACTATTGGCATACGTAGTCACTATGGGAGCTAAAGGTGGAGATGTAATGTTTCTGTCTACGAATATAGCGCCGACGGTCTGATCGGCAAATAATTGGAAAATGCATGAGGCATTACCACTGCAAGCATCTGACCAGCTTGAGAACACTGCACCACTATTTGCCGTGGGACCAAACATCATTTGACTTCCAACCTTGAAATAGCGCGAACATACTGTAGTACAGTTCATAGGATTTTGATTGCCATCTGCTGCTGCCACAACAGAACCAGGTCCGGTCACATTAATTGTGACCAAGTATGCCGGCACAAAACTAACTGTGATATTTGTGTGATCTGTATCAACTTGCGGGAGAAGACATGTCGGATCCCAGGGGCAAAGAGTATCGCTATAATCGTTCCAAATATCAAACAAATATCCTACCGCTGGTACCGCAGTGAGTGTGACATCAGTGCCATTAGTAAAACCCGCTGAACATTGTGCCCCACCTGTTGTCGAGCAATTGATTCCTGGCGGGCTTGATACGACAGAGCCCGAGCCAGTGATACCTGAAATGCTAATTGTTGCGGCCTGTGCATACGATGTGTTTACAACAAAGAAACCTGCCGTCATAAGAAATATCGTGAGAATTATTCGCTTCATATTATTAATGTACTTTTCCTAGATTACTTTGCGGCCGCACAGGTGGGCAGCGCCATCGAAAATAGCGCGATGGATATGGCGACTTGCTTCGGCAAGCAACACTGCGATACTGGAGTGTTGAAACTACCGGCCGAGTTTGTGTTTGCACACTCCGCGTTGTAGAAAGCGCAAACGCCGGCAAGGTTAACAGAATGAGTACTGTGGCAATAATTGTTTTAGTAAACATGGTAAGCAGTACATGCTAGTTACTAATAGTAGTTTGGCCAACGATATCAACGGTCGTTTGATCAAACGTTACACTATCGATCATACCAACGATGCCTGCAAATGTTTTAATTCCAGTGGCTGATGTTGGCGGTGTTATTACATAGGTCAGAGTCCGTGCAAGATTGTCAGAGAAAAACCATTTCACTTGATTGTGCAGAGCATCAATACTACCCCCCGTACTCGGACTTGAAATCGTCCAGCCCGCAGGAGGCGTTTCTGTAACAATAACAGTGTTAACGTTTGATGGCGGAGTTAACGCAATAGAAACCGTAAACCCGACTCCCGGTATATAGGTTGCGGGCAAGGCGCGAACTCCAATAGCAAGCGGCGCAGCAATATACTGATAGACTACTTTTGTTGTGTAACCAGCAGACACCTGCACTGACGGTATCGAGCAATATGGATTGCCATTACATGCCAGAATTATATTGAATGTACTCACGGTACATTCGACGCCTCCTGTAACAAAAGCGCATATGCCTGCCGTTGTTGTATACCCAACTACGTTAGTAGCGTCTACCGTGTGATAGCCTTCTACAATCGGTGTAAACGTTGCCGGATTTGCAGAGTTAGCTGCTCCTAAATCTATTCGAGCGACGGTTCCTACAGGCGCAGAAGCTACATAACCATCACTTCCAACGCGCTTAACAAGAATACTGCCGACCGGTGGTGCATTCACGGTTAGCGAGAATGATGTCGTGCGTGTCACTCCACCGGTTCCCG
>JBBTUF010000030.1:678-33582 GCA_038063855.1 Patescibacteria group bacterium | reverse complement strand
TGCGCCTCCGTTAGAAAGTGAGAAGTCGAATGCAGGTGCATTCACGGTTAGCGAGAATGATGTCGTGCGTGTCACTCCACCGGTTCCCGTAATGGTGATGGTTGATGCGCCTGTTGGAGTTGTTGAGAGAGTTGAAACAGTAAGTGTGGTGGTACAGGTTGGGTTACAACTTGCGGGAGAAAATGTTGCAGTGGCACCGACTGGCAAACCTGATGCCGTAAAGCTTACTGCCTGTGTTGCTCCTGCAAGAAGTGTTGCGGTTACCGTGTTTGTAACCGAGCTTCCCTGCACGACTGACCGTGCGCCTCCGTTAGAAAGTGAGAAGTCGAATGCAGGTGCATTCACGGTTAGCGAGTTTGAACATGTTTGTGTGATAATTTCTGTTCCTGAGGTTACCGTAACTGATGCTGACTTGATGCCAGTGAGTGTATAGGTCTTAGAGACTGATTGTATAGATCCAGTAAGACTGTCCGTGCCACTCCATGCATATGTGTAGAAACCTGTGCCTCCGGATGGAGACGCAGACCAAGTCGCTGACCCTCCAACTAGGATTGTTGTCGGCGAAACTGAACATGATGCAGTGAGTGGTGGAATTGTTGACATGTTTACAGCAAGAATTACATCAGGAGAAAGTGCGCTCATATTCCCTGCCGCATCATAAGCTTTGACAGTCCATGAGTGAGTTCCATTGTCAATATCTGATACTATCCATCTATAGATGAAGCCATCAGCTGGAGTTACATCGATTCCTTTTAATACGGAGTTGTCGTAAAACTCCATTTTAGTTACGCCTACATTGTCAGTTGCTGTAGCTATGATAGATACTGTTTGAGCTGTGGTGTAGGTTTGTGATATTGGACTCGTGATAGAAGCGTTTTGAGGAGAAATAATGTCTATATATTTAAACACAACTTTCCTAACCACCCCTGCAGAGACATCTATCGGAAAAGCACACACAACGCCATCGCACGATTGAGTGGGTACCACAGAAAATGAGTTTACTGAACATTCGGTCGTTCCTTGGGCAAACGAACAAGTGCCTACTAATTTTTCAAAACCAGCAACATCGCTAGCATATGCAATATGGGAACCTACTGAAACCGGACTAAAATACGCTGGGTTGTCGATTATTGCTACACCTTGATCAACTTTTGCCGCTGTACCCAGAGGAGCGGTTTGTACTGTATCGTCAGAACCGACTCGTTTAATCATTAATGAGCCTGCCATATTTTGGGTCGTCGCACCGGCCATATTGGAATAAGCTGAATATACATACGAACTCGCTACTTTTTGATATGCCTGTACCCTGTAGCAATAAAAAGTGTTAGCAAGGAGGCCAGTATTTGTATATGTATACGTGCCTTTCCTGACGGCAGTTAAATAGGTAAAACCTGTCGCGCAAGATACATCTCGCGTTCGTTCAATAGAAAAACCCCTAATGCTAACGCCCGTTGGATAAGACCATCCAATTTTTATCGAATTCTGTGAAAGCGCGACAGCAGTAAGACCGTCAGGATCAGGTAATGTCGTTATACCTGCGGCAGCTAACTGAGCTCCCCCAGTGGCATCGATAAGATTTGCCGCAGCCACCCCATTAAGCGCCCCGCTAACCTGTAGCTCTTGCTTAGAGATATCATGTGTATTAATATCCACAAGCAAAATAAGTGTAATTGCTAGCGAGCCCACAAGTAATGCCCGTAAAGATTTGTCTTGAAAAAAGTTTGATATGTTCATATTAATAAATTATTATTGACTATTAAGTAATTAAATGCCTAACCCAAACTCGACTTTGTCTGGGCGAAAAAACTTTTTCATGATGATACAGATTTAATAATTGTTATCTTTGGTATCATATTTTTTAACAAAACTTTATCATGTGAAAATATTTATTTATTTACATAAATATTTATTTCTTGTGACGCGACCTGTTCACCATCACTACACAAAAGGGTGAATAATTGAGTTGAGTAAATAGTATTCGTCTGTCGTGATCCGAAAGATCCGAGAAGGCCAAAGTTTGATCCAGGGATTACACATACAATCGCGCCTAACGCATTCCATGAAAGTGTTACGGAGCCTGCCATTGGAAGAACTGCTGAATTGGTAGCGTCTACAATGCCAAGGTCAGGGCGGCTTGCCGTGAGCATAACAGAAAAAGGTTTCTCTATATAAGCACCTGCGACTTGAGACGCGGCGTAATCAGACGAAGAAGACATCACAACAGGAGCAGTTATATTAAAGTAGATTGGCCCTGCCATAGCATGATTTCCATTGTTATCATACGCAGTAGCAAACCATGCATGCTGACCTAATGGCGTACTGCTCGTTATTGGCATGCTGTATTCGTATGGCATGGTTGTAGCAGTAAATTTCAACGCGCCACCATCAGAAAATTCAACTTTAGAAATTCCACTAACGTCATACACTGAAGCAGTAACTACCGCAGTCTGCCCTACGATATATGTACTCCATGGTGCAGGAGAGGTAATAGAAACTGTTGGTGGAGTTGTGTCTTCAACGACAGGAGCAGTTATATTAAAATAAATTGGCCCTGCCATAGTATGATTTCCATTGTTATCATACGCAGTAGCAAACCATGCATGCTGACCTAGGCCAGTTATTGGCATACTAAACTCATAGGGCGCATAATAGTCAGTATTTACATCAGAGCCACTTTTAGAAAACACGACCTTAGAAATATCGCCTGCATCGAATGCTGTAGCAGTAACTGTTACTGTCTGCCCTGCGCTGTACGTACTCCATGGTGCAGGAGAGGTAATAGAAACTGTTGGTGGGGTGGTGTCTTCTACAACAGGCGCGGGAGCAACAGTTAGAAACTGATATACGGAATTGTTTGATTCATTTGATTCTTGAATGGCATTATTGGAATCAATCAAAATGTCGAAATCATACTGCCCTGAAATTGCTGGCGTATATATAGAAGGGAAATTAACCGTTGTTGATTGTCCAGCCCCGAGAGAACTTATAGTGTAATTTCCTACTGGGCAACCAATCGGACTTGCTGGGCATAAATCAACTCGAACAGAAATATTATTTGCAACACCTGTGCCTTGATTCTGGACTATCACTGTTACCGACACTGGCGACCCCACAATTAATGCTGTTGGAGAAATATTGTAAGACTGAATAGCAAGATCGGGTAAGGATGATGCTGTCACCGCCCCCGAGGCAGTGTTTGAATATCCTGAATAAACAAATGCGCATGTCGGTGAACAAATCTGCTTCCATGCCTGTACGCGATAATAATAGGTAATGCCGGGCACAGCATGCGTATCTTGAAATGACTTAGTAAGATACGCTCCGGGTGACGAGGTTGCGACAAACCATGTGCCGGGGAAAGATGGGGTGCTCGTTGCGCGATCAACCAAGAATAAACTTTCGTCGGTGGAATTATCAAGCCATGTAAGTTTAAGTGACGACCTGGTGCCTGACGGGTAGACATTCTCTTGGTATGTGCGAACGGAAAGACTGCTTGGTGCGGCAACCGTTGAACCTCCACCATTATCATACGTAAATGTGTGAGTTGGTAAATTATTAGTTAATGTAGCTTGCGAACCTGCAATTGGCACTCCGTATCCATTTGTAAAATCATTGTCGCTCGCTACAACAGTAGTTGTCGCTTGTGGTGACCAAATAAAATTATTTAGCCAATATGCACTATTTATAGAAGCAAAGTCGCCCATAAATCTATTTGGTAAACTTGGGTACGCATAATCACCAAGCAATTGAATACTTGCTGAGCCAACTCCTGTTCCGAGCACACTTGCATTTGTTGCTCGTAAAGAATATGTCTTTGCAGTCCCCGCTCCTATAATTCGATCGGAAGCAGTTGAATCAAAAACAATCTCAACAACGTTGGGCCCGCCAGTATAATCGTGATGAGTATTTGTCGAAACAGAATTAACCGCACCACTTGGACCATATAATTTAAAACCTTCAACCAAGCTGGAAGATGTAGCTACTCGAAATGTTACTTTTTTAAGCTGAACTCCACTTGATCCGCTTGAACCAATGGCCGCGGGCGCCGTGATTGAAAATTTATAAAGATCACCTCCACTCACAAGCGAATTCCCCGTAGTTACATCGGCAATCGTTGGCACCGAACTAAACACGCGAACCGATGCAACGCGTGTCGATTGAGATGTTGCATAAACATATGTGCCCGACATTTGACCTATTCCACGGGTACTTGCATTTCCGTTACCTCCGTCGTTAACATAATCAACTGCAATCAAATGACCTTGAACGCCGGCTTGAGAAATTCCGATTTGTGAAAGATCACCTTTTACAATCATGTACGCATCAGAATCAGCAGGAATTAGAAAATCAGTAATAGTGCTTGATGCGCGTCGAAGCGCGCCAGGAAATGTTACAGCGCCAACAAGCGTAACGCCATCATTTTTATACAATCGCACTTGGTTCCCAACAAAATCTGCTGGCGAACTCGATGCGCTATTCGTAAGGTGCAATGCGAGTTGCGTTACATTTATCGCCTCACCTGTTGCATGAAATTTTAATCGAGTAAATGTAACTCCTGTAGTTCCTGCTTGCGCAAGTCTATATGTAAGAGAAGCAGCAGTATCTTCTGTAACAGTTAACGTGCCTACAGTACTTGTTGCTGTTCCTCCCAATGCAATCCTTGTATTCGTAATAACACTCTGATCAGCTCCAAATGCTTGAAGCAAAGAAATGATAGATTGTATTTGTGAATCAGTAAGTGAAGTGGAAGCGCCTAGCACCTGAGCAACAGCAGACCCAAATCCTACATTTTTTTCAGGCACTGTAGAAGGTGTTTCTATAACCTGCGGTTCCAATATTTGAGGAGAATTATTTTGAGCAAAATCAACATTCGCAAATTGCTGTATGCCAATTGCAGAGCCTTCCGTGTTCTGCAAAAATATTGAAAATTCAGAAATTGAAATCGCGGTTGTTAAAAATAGAGTCAGAACGAGAAAGACCTTTAGAGTTTGATTTACCATTGTGATAAAAATTTGATTAATAATAAAAAACCTACTTCTGTTCGATACAAAAGCTTATAAAATTACCATCCCCCTCCAGCAAATACCTACTCTTAGACACAAACCTTACAATAATCCCGACGACTAAACCTTACTATTATTGTAAGTTATTCGAGCAAAAAATATTTGCTATTTATTCTTTTTCTTGTTGATAACTAACACGAATTCGCCTTTTTGTTTTTTTTCTTTTGAAAATTCTTGAACCATATCAGCTATACTCATTCTTACAATTCTTTCATAAACCTTACTAATTTCTTTAATGAGCACGCACTCATACATTGATAAACCTACTTCAGAAAGCTCCTTTAGGGTTTTGATAAGTCTGTGCGGAGATTCGTAGAGCACTACTGAATACGGAGCATCGTATACTTCTTGAAAGTATTTTTGCCTCCCCTTTTTATGTGGAGGAAACCCCATAAAGACAAATTTATCCATTTGAAACCCGGCAACAGAAATTGCGGTTGTAAGCGCTGATGGCCCTGGTATCGGTACGATCAAAACCTCTGGAGCTTCGCTAGAAACTTTTTGTACGAGATAATTACCTGGGTCAGAAATGCCCGGAGTTCCTGCATCAACGATATACGCAAAACTTTTATCTTCTTTAAGCAACGTTATTATTTTTTGCAAAGCATCTTCCGATGAGTGTTCATGAAATGAATATAACGGTTTTTTTATTTCATAACGTGCAAGTAGCCTGCTCGACACTCGAGTATCTTCAGCTACAATATAATCAACACTCTTTAATACTTCGAGTGCGCGAATTGTAATATCTTTTAAATTTCCAATGGGTGTTGCGACAATATAGAGAGCCATGCACGTAATACAAACTTTCTATTTAATAATGCTTCCTCTTTTTATATTATATTGATTTGCAAAGCCAGCGTTTACTTCAAGCACTTGATCGGCCAATCCTGGCGAAAATATTGTTTTTGATTGTTCTTGAATGTTTGGTAGAGCGCTGACACCAATTACAACTCCATTACGAATCCAAATAACATCGAGCGGTATGAGTGTATTTTGATTCCAGAATGATTGTGGTAATGCCATAGAAAACACAAAAAGCATACCAGCATTTTCATCAAGAAATTTTCGATTCATAAGGCCGGTCTGCTGCTCTTGGCGTGTTCGAGCATATTCTATAAATATTTCTTTTCCTTCGATTGTAATACTGTTGGGCACAGAATTGTTATTCTGCTTCGGCAACGGAACACTCGCTTGAATTTTTATACGACTTAAAAGAAATATACTCCCGATCATAAGAACGACTATAACTATAACAAGTATGGTTATTTTATCCATACTGTTAATGTAGCACGAAACTCTCTATACTGGATACATCATTATGAAAGTATTATTTTATATAATAATTTTTTGCATATTGTTTTTAAGTTCACTTGCAATTATTGCACCACCACAAAAAGAAATTCTTATACCACCGCCCCGCAAAATTCAAACTCAAGAAACTCCTCCCCTACCAATAACCCCAGAACCTATTACTCCAACAAAGGTAGTGCCTCCACCTCCGAAGCCAGCTCATATTATAATAAAAAAAGAGATCCCTCCTGAACCGCCTCCATCGCCCATCGTAGCGTCTCCGCCGGTAGCTTCACTTCCTCGAAAACAACTCTCTCAAGATTCTATTTATAAAAAAGGACTCGAATCGATTGTAAATTTTCTATGCGACCAAGGTGACGGCAAAACTACTGTTGCCACTGGCGTTATCATATCTTCCAACGGTTATATTGCAACAAACGCGCACATTGCCGATGATTTAAAAGATGTACATCCAACGTGTACTGTCCGCCGCGGCTCTCCTGCCCAAAATTTTGATACCGCCCGACTTGTGTGGAGCCCAAAAATATACCACGCAACAACGTCTGAATCTGTCCGCGCTACACACGACATCGCAATTTGGAAATTAAAACAAACCACTCAAACATCTTTTTTTGACTTTGATTATGAAACAGAACCTGTGCCAAATGAAACGTTTCTTACCTTAAGTTACCCTGCAGAACTTTTAAGCGCGCAAATAATTTTTCAATCATTGAGTCTTGCATTTTCAAATACAATAGTTACGGATGTGGGTTATTCCATAATACAATCGCGTGCTACCATCAGTGCCCAACATGGCTCATCAGGTGGAGTACTTATCGACCCTTATACCGCTCGTATTCGTGGCATCATATTTGGTATCAATAAAACAGAGTCTATATCCAATCGAATACTTTACGCACTATCACCAAAGGGAATTAACAAAGCTATACTTGAAGATACGCAAAAAACACTCACGGATTTCCTTGCGGGAAATCCGTGAGTGTTTTCATTTCTCTGCCATTTTCTATAAACCTTTTTGGGCTTGATCAACGTCAGTAAACTGGTTGTCGATCGTACCGACTTCGCCCATGGCATTGAGTTCTGCGTCAATCGCACTTGATGTATCATTTGCAGCAGAGGAACTTGTCTGCTCATTTTTAATTGAAGGATTTATAGAAGGGTTATCCGGTCTATACTCCGAATCCGTATCAATACTATAATCCGCAAATTTCCAATATGCAACGCCGGCAACGGCAAGCACGCCAATCAATAAAACAATAACCACTGCTATATTTTTTGCCGATTTACCTCCAGATGGTCGAGGAGTTACTGACCCTACATTTTGTATATATTCCATACGTTATTTTATGAATGAATTATAAATTTTATTTAATTACTGACTTGGTGACGTTGTTGCAACCGGTGGTGTTGAGGTGCCTGTCGTATCATCGTCGCTATCGTCATCAACACGAGGAATATCATGCAATACACCCGCAGCAGCTTTAACGGCTGTATGTGCAGCACGCACCAGCGTACGGACTTTTTCAAGGTCATAATGTAGAGCATTCCGCACCTTTGAAACTGCGTCTTTCAACAGATTTTCAGTTGTCACATTAATTGGATATGTTTTCCCAACTTGTGTTTTGATTGTCTCACGAGCGCTTTTTATTGCATTCTCTGCTGTTACAATGGCTACTTTTGCTTTGGTAACATCTTTACCGGCGATATCAGCCGCATCGGTACGCGTTTTAATTTTTACAAAAATTTCGTCAAGATGATCGAGAAATTTTGTAAGATAATCAAGTATATTGTTATTAATTTCTGCAAAACGATTCGAAATGGTCTCTACAGTTTGTTTTTTGGTTTCGTCTTTGATTTTAGCAAGTTTATCACGAAGATCTTTACGTTCTGCATCAAGTTTATCTTTTAAAGCTTCTCGACGCTTCGTAAACTCGGCATGAAACGCCTCACGCTGCGTAGCTGCAAATTCATGAGTCTCCTTTCGCATAGCATCCATGGACTCTCGAAACCTAATTCTATCTTGAAGCGTTGTAGATGCATTGTGATTAAGCTTATAGCGCATACTGCGAATCGCTTCCGTAGTACTTGCGCGCCTACTCTGTATTATCTTTCGTGAATCATCACGCTCATCTTTTATTTCTTGACGAAATTCTTGCACTTCTTTTCGAATGCCCTCGCGAATATCACGTGGCGAAGTTGAACTATTTTCAGCAAAAACAGCAGGGATTGCTACAAGCATTCCGATGCCGACTAATATAATAAAGCTTTTATTCATATTTTTTATAACACCTAGTATTCCCTTAGTGTACATGAGCGAACGGCGAAAAGCACCGTAGAAGGTGTTGATAAGAAAACTACCTTATTTAATTATAACTACCGGAAAAATATAGGTATTTTGAATATATAAAACGCACAGAATTAAAACTAAAAGCAAAATGCCATACACAATATGCTTTGGATGCTGACGTTTAATTTCAATGCATATTGTCAACACAAGCGACAACAATACAAAAAAGGCAAGCGCGAGATATGCGTACGCGGATGTTGTTTTTGGTGAAGCAAAAAGTGTTTTGACAAACAATAACCGAGACGACTCCTTTTGTGGAATCTTAGCTACTTCTAACTCATTAAGGGGCGCGGCATCGGCATCTTTTACACTTATAAACATGTCCTCCTCTGCAACTTTCTCTATCGAGAGACCTTTTACAGCGGATATCATAGTTTGTTTTTCAGGTATTTGTTTTAATGCAATTTTTGGTACAACAGTGCCAACGGATCGGGCAGGACGGCGAAACACTTGCACAACAAATGTGGTCTCACGCCCCTGATACATGCCACGCGCCGTTGCAATACCGATTTCTGTAAAGTTTTTATTAAGAATATTTGCGCGATGTCCCGGCGAATTCATCCATGCACTATCAACATCTTTCGAGTCACTAAAATTAACGGCAAGATTCTCGCCAGCATATGAAAATGTATACCCTACGCGTTCAAACCAATACCACGGTGTAATTCCCTCCGGGCTCGTATGCGCGAAATACCCTTTTATGGCCATATCGTTTGCCTTCTCTTGCGCGGCTGCTTGAAGTGCGGCATTTGGAACGAGCGGATGCAACGCTGTACTTTGGCGATCACCATTTGCAAGCTCAACTAGTATCGATGGAACAACAGAGGCAAAAAGATCTACCTCGATCAATATCGAAAGTTGTATGTATGATATAAGCAAAATCGAAAGGATTGCGCTTGCCAACATAAGTGCGCCAAACTCCCGCAACACGTGCGGCTTATAGTCATTCCCGCGATGCGGAATAAAATATTTTTTTAGCGTTTGGCGCATGTACTTCATTATGCCACAAAGCAAAATCCTCCGCGATCTACGGAGGATTTTGCGATACTATTACGGCAACTGCGGCACAGGAAGATTAAGTGCAGAACATTCAAGCATATTAATCCAGCGACGTGTAGTCTTAAACACGTACCCGGTGGGTATTTTGATACTCGGTAAACCGTGTGATACCCATGGAAGCAATACTTCGTTTGAGTATTTAAGCTGAAACTGGTTTACCGCATCACGCGTTTTAATGTCATAAAAACCAGATTCGGCAAGACTTAACCCAAGATGTTTGTTTAAGAATTTTTGTAATTTCTTAACTTCTTCAGGATTATTTTTTGCACCAAATTTAATATATTCAGTGAGATACATTCCACAACTCTCGCCAAGTACTTGCCCACCGCCAGTATTTACAACGCTCGCAGGAGCGCCAATGCTTTGGCTAATCATGTACGGGCTACCGTTACCACCATTTCCAGAACCACCACCTCCACCTGAAGACGGTGGTGGTGTGACTGGTTCTGGCTCAGGGCTTGGAGGAGGCGTTACAATAGGGTTAGTTTCATCATTATCAGATGCATCAGTACAGCCAGAATCATTCATATCAACGAGCTCATCGCCATCATTGTCAGTACCATCATTACACTGCGTAACTGGCGCTGGCGGATTCAATAATTGATTTAAGATAACAAGAATGCGATTTGGTCGCTCTTCAGTCAATACAATATGACCATCGGCATCTTGGTTTCGAGCGTCATCATTTGATATATCTTCATCAAACAATTTACCATCGTATAAGTAAAAATCGGAGAAAGATGCAATCGTTGTCACAAACTGATCATTATATTTTGGCGTCGCCCAGCCAGTTCCAGAAATTGATTCCTCGCCGTAATAATAACCACCATTCCCAATTATAAGATCGCTGAATGTAATACAGATAGCATCATTAATGCTATCACTGCCAAATAAATCTGTATCAGGAGTCAGCGGGGTCATAAAAGTTTGCGACCCAAACACGCCAGCGGGCGCACCCTGCGAAGTCTCCGGACTCGGAGTAATGCCTGAGAGCGTAAATGTGGATCCAGCGCTCGCCGAACCATCAATGACAGCGCCTTCTGCATCAATTGCGACTTTGCAAACTTTGATTGATGGGCTTGCAGTATCGGCTAATGCCGCAAATGCAAAACCATAAAATGCCACAAAACTTATGGCTCCAATAACAGCTTTTCTAGCAACAAGAGATTTTTGTGTACTCATATGCTTAAAAAATACTTATTAATAAAGGGGTTTTTTGTATTCGGTACGCCGCCCAAAACAAAAAATCGCTATGTAAGCCATAGCGCATTTCCAATTTTTTGTCAAGCCCTTTTATTGCCCCTCTCTCGCCCAGCGGTACATTACCGAATTGAGAATAAAAAATACAAGGCTAAACAAAAACGCCCTCCAAAAACCACTCACCGAGAAACCTACAATAAGTGAGTCGGCAAGCATCACCAGTAACGTATTAATAACAAACGTAAAAAGCCCCAGCGTTAAAATTGTAATCGGGAGCGTAAGAATGATAAGTATCGGCTTCAACAACACATTGAGCACACCAAGCACCACCGCAACCATGAGCGCCGTAACCCAATTATCGATATGAACCCCAGGTATAATTGCCGCGGCAATCAATGCTGCGAATGTTCCTACTACGAGATGAACTACGAGTTTCATACAGCAGTTGATTCCGCGAGTTGAACTTGGTTTTCGAGACGTTTTCGTTTTCGTCTCCGAGTAATAGCAAACCAAACTATACTAAGCAAAGAATAATTCACAAGCATAAACGCTGGATGCTCCCATGCAATTCCCCACCGAAAATCCCACCCAAAAATTGGCCAGAAAAACGGCGACGGATAAAAAGCATACGTATGAGTCGGTACATCAATCACAAGATGTAACAGCCAGCCAAATAGTTCAAAGCGTGGTCGTCGATACAAATACCAAACAACGCCAAAAAAAATCACAAATACAATCCCACTATGGCCGATGTTATACAACAAGCGCGCGAGATCGTTGACCCAGTAATGATTCATGCTTGGTGGCTCATTGTGCCGTGGCTGTGGAATTTCTTGAAGGGTTATACGACCCAAACTTAAATTCCAAATAGTCCAAACAAACGGTATAGTGAATGCAAAAAGATCGGGCGCAACTCCCCAAAATATACCCCACCAGACACTTAATTTTTTCTTTCTTTTCTTATTGACTGTTTTAAATGCCGCACCAGTCCATAAGGCGTGCGCAAAAATATCCATCTTCACTTCATCGTATCATATAAAATATACTTATGAACAGCTTTCTGAAAAATTTTCATTGTGAGTACGACAAATCAACCTTTATAATAAAGACTATTAGGGCGCGGGTTGCTAGTTGAATTATAAAAATTTATGAAACGGCCATGTAGAGAGCTCAAGCATTTTTTGGCGTCGGGATCGCCCTTCCCATTCGTTATGTCGTATTTCATCTGACCCCTCTAAATCAGTAAAAAAATGTTGAGTTAATTCTTGTGCAAATTCTGTGTTTGTACTTACAATATTTCCTTCATAACACCAAAAAAGTCCCTGACTATCTAAATTCATACTGCCCACGGTTGACCATGCGCCATCAATGATTGCTGTTTTTGCGTGAATTATTCCTTTGCGATATTTAAAAAAACGCACACCCTTTTTCATAGCAAGTGAAAAATATGATCCTGATGCTATATCGATAAGAAAAGGGTGATCTGATTGCCCGGGTAGTAAAATGCGTACATCAACACCGCGGCGTGCCGCACGTCGAATATTTCTAAAAAATTTTAAATCGGGGATAAAATATGGCGTTGTCAGATAAACTGTTTTTTCTGCTTTTCGAATTGCGCTCACTAAAGCGTGATAGATATACCGTTGATGAATATGCGGAGAGTTAGTCATGAATTGAAAACCATCAGCATCGGGAACTGGGCGTGCAAATCGCTTGAACCTATGAAGTGATGCATTCTCCCATATTCTTTTGAATGCGGCTTCCATCTCTGTTACCACTGTGCCTTAGATGCGTACGTTGGTATCACGCCACCCATGAAATCGAGCATTAATACCCACGCCGCCCGTATGCCCAATTATGGAATCTATAACCAGCAATTTACGGTGATCTCGAAACGGCCACCATTTTAGATATTTTACGCGCCAAGGGTTTATTGGATTAAAAAATCGAATTTCTGCTCCAGCTCGCTCAAGTTTTTCGGGTTGCAAAGAGTTGCTAAACGGGAAAGAGCGCGCCGCATCTACCAGCACACGAACACGAAGCCCCTCTTCCGCTTTTTGTAAAAGAACCTCAATAAAGCGTTTACCAATATCGTCCTCTTGAAACACAAACTGCTCAATATCAATAGAACGCTTAGCCTCTGCGCAGTCTGCCAGCATAATTTCCCATGCCTCATCCGCAGTTGTTGTAAATTTCCATCGAGTACCGTCCATGTTGTTACTTTCTCCTTATAATCAATTTTTGATGCTCTTCAGTATTGAGATCACCACATTTCTTATACTTCTTCCCCGAACCGCACGGGCAGGGGTCATTGCGACCGATTTTGTCACCCTCAGCATTTTTTATGACACGTGCCGCTACCGCGCGTTGCTCATTGGTAATCATGCTCTGTGGTTGCATATGAAGATGTGCTTGAGCACCAATTTTGAAAAGATTTTCCGTAAACATTTGCGCCAAGTTTGCATGAAATGTTTTGAAAAGCCTGTGTGCTTCGTTTTTATATTCAACAAGTGGGTCACGCTGACCGTAGGCACGAAGCCCCACAGAACTTCGCGTATACTCCATAACTTCCAAGTGATCACGCCATAACATATCAACAATTTGTAAATATAAAACTTGAGCGTTTCGTAAAAAACCTTCTTTATCTTGTATCATGCGAGTCTGCAGTTCTGCCTCAAGCGCATTACGAAAAGCTTCTGGCATATCAAGATCATCGGCCGGCAATAAAGCCTGATCTTCGCGACCTACGAGTGCTGAAAAAATTTTACGCACCTCGTCGGCCTCCGCTTCAACCCCAAGCACATTGGAACTAAACATATCAAGCGTTTCACTAACTTTTTTGGCGACCGTATCATTTTCAGCAGTCAACATCTCATATCGAGATCGGTATACGCTTGTACGTTGTTTGCTTAATACATCATCATATTCGAGCAAGTGTTTGCGCGTATCAAAATGAAAACCTTCAATTTTTGTTTGAGCTTGTTCAATAGCGCGCGAAACCATGCCTGCCTCAATTGGCTGGTCTTCTGGAATACCAAGCTTACCCATTAAATTCTTGATGCGATCAGGCGCAAAAATACGCAAAAGATCATCTTCAAGTGACAAATAAAAATTTGATTCACCGGGATCGCCCTGCCTTCCTGACCTACCTCGAAGCTGATTATCAATACGACGCGCCTCATGTCGTTCAGTGCCAAGCACAAATAATCCGCCAAGTGCTTTTACTTTTTTAGACTCTTCTTCATCGGGCGGCGTACCTCCTAAGATAATATCGACGCCACGGCCTGCAATGTTTGTCGCTACTGTTACCGCGCCCAGTTTACCTGCTTGCGCGGTAATTTCTGCCTCTCGCTCATGATTTTTTGCATTGAGAATATTGTGCGGAACGCCTTCGTGAGTTAAATATTCGCCAAGCATTTCATTTTTCTCGATCGACGCTGTGCCCAAGAGAACTGGCTGGCCACGACCGTGCCGCTCTTTGACTTCGCGGGCGATCGCTGTTAATTTACCTTTCTCTGTTTGATAAATTCTGTCGGCAATATCTTTCCGAATCATTGGGTGATGCGTCGGAACCGTTGCCACATCGATATTATATACTTTATGAAATTCCTCGCTCGATGTTGCCGCAGTACCCGTCATACCTGAAAGCTTTTCGTACATACGAAAATAATTTTGGAAAGTTATAGTAGCGAGCGTGCGCGATTCTTTCTGAATAGAAACATTTTCTTTTGCCTCTACCGCTTGATGCAAGCCATCACTCCAACGCCGACCCGGCATCAAACGCCCCGTAAATTCATCTACTATAACCACACTATTGTTTTGTACTACATAATGTCGATCTTTTTGGAAAAGAGTCTCTGCTCGCAACGCTTGCTCAAGATGTCGCACATATTTAATGCCTCGCTCGGTATAAATATCGGATACTCCGAGTATTCGTTCAACATTTGAAATCCCATCATCGGTCGCAATTACGGTGCGCATTTTTTCATCAACTGTATAATCAACGTCTTTTTTAAGACGAGGGGCAAGGCGTGCAAAAACTTTATATAAATCTGCAGCTTCATCGTCAGGCGCCGAAATGATAAGTGGGGTACGAGCTTCGTCAATCAAAATTGAATCCACCTCGTCAACAATTGCATACGTATGATTTTTTTGACGAATTTCTTCTGCCGACACTGCAAGGTTATCGCGAAGCCAATCAAAACCATATTCATTGTTTGTGCCGTACGTAATATCAGCTCTATACGCCTCCTGACGTGTACACGGTCGTAAAAATTCCTGTGCAACTTTAAAACTTCCTAACACATCGCGCGCTTCATCTTGACGCGATCCTTCAGTAAATTTAGGATCGTACAGATAAGACGAATCGTGCCCAATGCATCCTACCGTAAGCCCGAGGAAATTATAAATTTCGCCCATCCACACCGCATCTCGTCGTGCTAAATAATCGTTTACCGTTACAATATGTACACCAAGACCTTGGAGTGCATTGAGTGTTGCAGACAACGTTGCAACGAGAGTCTTGCCTTCACCGGTACGCATCTCGGCGATTGAGCCTTCGTGCAATACCATGCCACCAATAAGTTGCACATCGAAATGGCGCTTTTTGAGCGTACGTCGAGAGGCTTCGCGCACCATCGCAAACACATGCGGCAAGATTTCATCAAGATATTCTCTCGACATATCCGAACTTTCTCGATACGCGCGAATATGAGCCCGAATTTCATCATCAGTCTTTTTTTCATATTCTGCTTCAAGAATATTAATATCCTCAACAAGGCTTGAATATTTCTTGAGTGTGCGTGATTCGGCAGATCCAAAAACACTATCGAAAATCGACATAATATCCCATCGTACAACAAAAAAATGCTTTTTTAAAGTGGTTTTTTGAGAATCTTTTTTATCGTACGCCCACCACGAATATTCTTTGTTTTGCTTTTATCTTTAAATGATTTTATTTCTCGTGAGAGTTCATCGCCAAGGGCATCAATAACGGCATGCGGATCGTCGCCCGTCTCTTCTGCGCGAATCATTTTTTTGCCCAATATAAGATTTGCTTCCGCGCGCCACACATCTCCTTTTCTATGATGGCGAGTTACGAGTGCAAATTCAATCTCGAGCATTGCGGCCTCGTCATCTCCTATTAATTTTTCTACAACCCCCACAACTTTACTACCAAGATACTCCCTCATCGCTGCATTTAATGTTGTATTCTTTGTTTTATATATTGTTCTCATATAGTTAGTATAACGCTAAAACCCAACAAGTTGGATTTCCTCTTCAAGATAGAGATTAAATTTTCGATGCATGCGTTCTTTAATAAGCCCAATAAGCATAATTACCTCTTCTGCTGACGCGCCGCCTTGGTTTATAAGATAATTACCATGTTTTTTTGAAACGCTTACATGACCGATTGTCTTTCCTTTAAGACCAAGCTGATCGATTAGAAATCCAACGGGCATTGTCGCCTGCCCTGCAAAATCAGTAAGCTGTGGCAAAAGATATAAAAGACGCGCTCGTGCGTGCTCATTACTGGGCCAACGAACATTTTTAAAAATACACCCAGCAGAAGAAGAGCCAATGTCCTGCTTGTCAGTTCGTAATGAAGTATAATACCGTACAAGGCGTTGCCCCAACTCTGGATTTGTGGCCTTTCGTAAGCGAAGCGCGCCCGAAAGAATTATCAAATGCCGCATCGTTTTGAAAATGCTGTGACGATATTCGAATTTACAAAATGCATTATCATGTTCTTCAATTTTTCCTGTCTTTGTATTATACAAACGCACTGTTTCAAGCACATCTTTTATCTCACCAGAAAAACATCCCGCATTTCCTCGTATTGATCCTCCGATTGTTCCTGGAATCCCTATAGCCCACTCGAGTCCCGCGAGCCCTGTAGCAAGAGAACGCGCTACTGCAATCGCATTTGGTACGCCTGCTTCCACGTGTAGTAATGTATCATCTGTGGGATCAATTGAAATTGTTCGAAACAACATGCGTATTACAACTCCATCAAATCCATGATCCGATACCAACATATTAGAGGCAGCACCCACTACACAAAACGGGAGTTTTTTTGACTTTGCAAATTTTACTGCATCACGAAGTTCATCCTCGTTTTTTACATCAACAAAGTAACGAGCAGGCCCGCCGATTTTAAAATACGTAACACTTTTTAAATCTATATTTTCTTGCATCATGGTCAGGTTCTTCGAGGGCCAATGAAGGGTTTAACTCCATACATATGTCCTGATGTGAGTGCCAGCTTCATTAGCCCTCGAAACCTCCGACATCATATGCCCATGATAATATATGAAGCTATAGAATACAAAAAACTGAAAACACAAAAGCCCCCAAAGGGGGCTTTTGTGCGGACATATTTGAAGTTTTAGCATCGAAGACACTAAAACACCCACATATGCCTTCAGTGTAAGACATGGCTAAGTATTTGTCAAGTGGCGTTATACACATTATACTGGGTCAGAATCATATTATGTCACTTGGTACCTATAGAACATTCATCCTTGTCGCAGGAGATATCCTCCTACTTAATTTAGGATTGGCTATAACGCTCGTCGTGCGTTATGGTCCTCTTGGGTTTGGAAAGGCTTGGGAACTCAATATTCTCCCGTTTAGTATTATATTTGCTATCTGGATTCTTATCTTTTATATCGCCAGGCTTTATGAAGCTCGTACCACAATCGAAATTCAAACAATTCTTCAATCGATTCTATATTCCATGCTTGCCTGTGGTGTTGTATCGATTGGTCTTTTTTATTTCGTTCGCGAATTCACTATTGCCCCAAGAATTAATCTCATATTAAATCTTATTGTAACTGGAATACTTCTTGCCGTATGGCATATCTTTTTTATTTTCTCAATCAAAGCATCTTCAAAAACCCGAGTAATGCTTCTCGGATCATCAAAAGATATTGAAGAACTTGCAAGCACTATTAAACAGTATCCTCAGCTTGGTTATCAACTCGTCTCTCGGATAACCGCAATTGACCCACAGACACTCGTAACCCTAGCAAGTGAATCAATCGATATTGTCATAGCGCCACGCGAAATGCAGTCAGACGTTAATTTTGTACATGGAATTTATGAAGCGCTTCATAGTGGTATCCGTTTTGTTGACGCTACCATATTTTATGAACGACTCCTAGGGAAAATTCCTGTCGCACTTATTTCAAAAGTATGGTTTCTTGAAAATATCTCTGAAACAGAAAAAATATTTTTTGAGTCCCTCAAGCGCGGTATTGATATTATTTTTGCATGTATATTTGGTCTTGTGTTTCTCCCGCTCCTCCCACTAGCTGCATTCGCCATCAAGCTCGATTCTTCCGGCCCTATATTTATTAGGCAAAAACGTGTCGGCAAAATGGGACTTGTATTTACATTATATAAATTTCGAACAATGAAAGCACTCAATTCTGATGGCACCGCAGAATTGAGCGGCGCTGAATGGTCACAAACCAACGACAGGCGAATCACCCACGTCGGAAAAATTCTACGTGCCACTCGTATCGATGAACTTCCGCAACTTTGGAATGTGCTTGTGGGTGAATTATCCTTTATAGGACCCCGGCCGGAACGGCCGGAATTTGTTGAAAATTTGCGTAAAGAAATTCCTTTTTATGACATGCGTCATCTTGTGCGCCCTGGGCTTTCTGGATGGGCACAAATAAACCCTCCCTACTATTACGCCTCGATTGACGATACAATTTTAAAACTTCAATACGATTTGTTCTACATTAAAAATCGTGACATAGGACTTGACCTTGCAATCGCACTCAAAACATTCATGGTAATCTTGTCACGACAAGGTCGGTAAACTTTTTATTTACGGCAAAGAATCTAGACTCTTGAGAAATTTATTCACTTGTTCCTGAAGAGTTGGATCCGCTTCAGCAGCTTTGAGCGCATATTCGCGCGCTTTTGCTCTATTCCCCATCTGCCCGTAGGTTTGCGCAAATCCAACGAAGAGGAATGGGTGATCAAATTCTTTATTTAGCTCCTTATAAAATTCGATTTTGTCAGCAAGATTTTTATTTGTTCGAAGAGATCGCTGGATTAAAATGCGAATTTCCTTATCACTATCATGTGCATTATATGGAGGAAGCATTTTCCCTCCAATATATTTTTCAAGCATTTTTTTTGCACCAATATAATCTTCCGCTAAAACATAAGATGAAAGAACAGTATAAAATAAATCACTATTGAGAGCCGCAAGTTCAAGCGCTTTAGTACTTGCTACAGTTGCTTTTTCATTTTGACCCGTAATTAAATAAAATTCTGCCAACCCAAGATAGGTTTGAGGATAATTAGGTGCAAGTGCAAGTGCTTGCTCGTACGAAGCCTCTGCTCTACTTGCGTCTTTGCCAGTGATACTAACTCTGGCACTTTGAAGCTTTGCCAAAAAAATTAGGTTTTTTGCTACTTGGGGATTTTCTTCAACTTCTCTTGTAAGCTCTCCGATAGATTTATCAAGAAGTGGTAAAAATATTTGCGGTTTATCTGTTGCTTGAACTCCTTGCATTGTGATGTCCGCAAGGCGTTCGCGCATCTCGCTTATCCCAAAAGTACCCAAATCAAAAGCGCCCTTGAATGCAGTTAATATGTCGTCAGTTGTTTTTGCATTTTGAGTCGATGAAAGCGCAACCAAAAGCTGTGAAGCTGCCTGAATCGGTCTAACATTTAAAACAAATATCATCACAAATCCAAGTAAAATTGCAAATGAAGCTCCGACAAGTTGCCCGGACTCAACTCTGGAATGTTTTTGCGATTTATCTTCTACAATACACGTATGCAAAAAAGCTAAAAGACTGAAATAATATATATAATTCGTAATAGTATCGAACACAAAAAGATTTTGGACAATATATGCTACTAAAAGCCCAACAAAAAGAACGCCCATCCAAAGTGGTATCTTCTTTTTTCGAACGCAAACTGAAATCGTATAGAATACAGCAATGAGCATGCAAAGATAGGAAGCAAAACCAACAATACCCGCATCCACAAGCCACTCAAGAGACATATTATGCACCCGATCGAACCATGGTTCATTGCCATACAAAGTTGGATCATAATATTTTGCGTATGGAATAATAAAATTTTCAGGACCCCAACCAAACAACGGACGCTCTTGAAATGCATGAATGCCCATTTTCCATATTTTAAAACGAGGTTGATCTGCAAGCTTAAGCGAAGTAAGCGAGCTCAAGCGACTCAAAAATGGATTTTCTTGAATTAGTCTAGAATCTTTAAATTGCAACAAAACAAGGGTAAGTATAATAATTAAACCCAAAACTCCAAGCGCCATATATTTATAGCGTCTATTCTTTACAAATAGTGCAAAACATGAAGCCATAACAAAACAAGCTACTCCCAATCCAACAACAGGACCTCGACTTCCAGCTAACAAAAATATGCAAATATCAAATAAAAAGACCCCGAAATAAACACTCTTTTGCCATCGCGCTTGAACAGAAAAAAATAACACCACCGTAAAGAACATATTAAACATCATGAATACCGTAAGGTAAATAAAATTTCCGAGAGTTGCATATATTCGCGTTCCCCCAGAACCTGTTTTACAAAAATTTCCTGCCTGTGTAAACGGATCGTGGCTATAAAAAAAGTGCTCACAAGTACCGTAAAGCCCCATAATAATACCTGATGCGAGCGAAATGTGCAGAAACATTGCCCACTCTTTTTTTGTTCGTAAAGTTGCTGAAAGAACTAAAAATAATGCAAAGAGATGAAGATACGTTATAAGACCTTCCATTCTCTCAAAATTTGACCAAAAACTATGATACGGATTTGCGCCAAAAATTGTTGCGAGCGTCAGCGAACCTATAAAAAAAGTAACGCTCGCAAAAAGCATATTCATGCGTGGGCGATACGCAGCATTTAAAATCGCGAGCGCCCCCCATGCGCTCAACATCAACTCGACTATAATGCGGAAAAAGAAATTTTTTCCTGTTATATACGGGAAAAAAAGAGACGGAGATATAATAAGAGGGGTAAAAAATAAAAGAAGCCCAAAAAGGATTCTGATACTCCACAAAAGCACTCGTTCAAGATTTGGCATATTGCCTTATAGTATGCCTTTAAAATTTATGAATTGCAATCATGAATTACTTATGATGATTATTGAGAATTTCTTCAATAATATACTTCGGCCGGTTCTTTACTTCCTCAAAAATAATGCCAACTACTTCCGCTAAAATTGCAATCGCAATTAAAGGCGCTAGCAGAAACAGTGCGAGGACAACCCCGCCTGTTACCATAAACCATGAAATCTGAGACTTGAGAGCAAAAAATATACTCACAATCAACAAAAGAAATGTAAATAAACAAAGCCAAACCGTAAGTAAAGAAATGAACTCGAGAGGAGCATAAGAAAATGAAAAAATAAATTTTTTCGCCCACCAGATATTACGACGTAAACTTGGATTAGATGTCACTCCTCCCGTTCGTTCAGCTCGTTTATACTCAACGCCCGTATGGTGAAAACCGATCCATGCACGAAGCCCTCGAACAAAACGAGATCGTTCCGGCATGGCATTGAATATATCAACAACTTTACGATCAAGAAGAGAAAAATCTCCGACATCACGTGGCACATTAAGATAAGAGAGTTTATGAAAAATGTAATAAAATATCCGTCTCGCAAAACGAGAGATAGATGAGCCAGCGCCACGCGGACGAATACCATATACAACATCAAATCCTTCAAGCCATTTTTCTACAAATCTTGGTATAACCTCTGGCGGGTCTTGCAGATCTCCTTCCATCCATATAACCGCATCTCCTGTTGCGTATTCCGTGCCCGCTGAATACCCATATTGTGAGTGCCCAAAATTGCGCGAGAAAAACAATACTGAAACATTTTTGTCTTTTTCAGCCAAATTTCGAAAAATATTTTCTGAACGATCAGTACTCAGATTATCAACGAAAATGATTTCGTATTGTGTCGTTATATTTTTTAAAACCACACTAAGTCGTTCGTACAGCTCAGAAATGTTTTCCGCCTCGTTATAGCATGGAATAACGACCGATATTTTTTTAGATTCGATTAGTTTTTTGGATTCCATGACTACTTAAAAATTCTTCAAACGCTGATTGAATACGCTTAATATGAACAGATTCAATACCATGATGGCATCCAATCAAAAATGCGCGTCTCATAATTTGGTCAGTATTCGGATGACTTACTGTTTTTAAAGATGATGCGAGCTTAGTTACGACCTGTCGATGAGTTTCGTGATTAATTGCAACATAATCACCAGCTACATTTATGGACGCTCTTGAAATCACAGGCTGTCGAAGAATGTTACCCGTAAATACTGGGCGCGTCTGAATATTGTTTTGCTCAAGAAATTGCACAAGCTCAAGGCGCTCAAAAGGAGCTGAGTCTCTAATCATGAGCGGATATGCAAGCCAATTTGTACGTACTTCCTTATTTTGAATTGGCAAATCAAAAATATCTTTATATTTTGAAAAAAATGTGGTCAGTGTTGCAAAATTTTTCTGTCGTGTTTTTGTAAATTTACCTAACTTTGAAAGTTGCACTCGCCCAAATGCAGCACTAATTTCGAGTGGCAAAAAATTATACCCAACTTCCGTAAAAATAAATTTACCATCGTATGGGATACCTTCAAGATTTGACGCAAAGCGAATACTCATATCTTCTGACTCTGCAAACAAAGATGATGATCGACCCCACCCGCGAAGAACTAACAACTGACGGTACCACTTTTGATCATTAACCATGATCATTCCACCGCCACCAGCGGCATTAATAATATGAGAACCAAAAAAACTTGTTGTTGATATGTCCGACCATGTGCCCGTCGGCTTTCCCCGGAAAGTGGCTCCGAGAGTGTCGCACGAATCTTCAATAAAAAATAATTTGTGTTTATTCGCAATCGCACGAAGTCGTGCCATGTCAGGAATATTACCAATCAAAAGCGGAATCATGAGTGCGCGAGTCTTTTTTGTTATATGTTTTTCAATCGCATCAACATCAATTAAATACGTTCCCAACTTTACATCAACAAACACCGGAACAAGTCCTTTCTGTAAAAGAGGCGCTACAGTAGTGTTAAAAGTAAGCGCCGGCGTAATCACCTCCGACCCTGGCGGCAAATTCAGAATTTCGATAGCAAGCAAATTTGCCGAAGAACCAGAATTCACCATAACACCATATTTTTTTGCAAAGACTTTTGCAATATCTTTTTCGAAAGCGGAAACTTCACGACCCGTATTCGTACGATGTTCACGAATAACCGCAGCTACAGCGCGCTCTTCCTCCCGCCCATGCACCGACAACGCGTACGGCACTCGTAATTTTTCAGCTGATTTAATTTTTTTTCTCATATAATACAGTGTGGAAGAAATTTCGGTACCAGTCGATAGTCTTCGATAATGCTTCGTCAAATGTGAATTGGGATTTCCACGCGAGCATCTCACGCGCTTTTTGCGCTGATAAATACTGATGCGGGATCTCATGCGTTGCGGTACCAAGCACTCTCGGCTCAAGATTACTACCCATTGCCGTCAGAATTTTTCTTGTCACATCGAGGACGGTCATTTGACTTTCATTTGAAAAATTAAACGCTTGCCCGTGAATACGAGTGTCATCCATGCGTTCAGCAAGAGTCAAATATGCATATGCGCCGTCTTCAATATAAAAATAATCGCGAATAAATGACCCATCAGAACGAATAACAGGCGCCTCACCCGATAGAACAGCACGAATTGTTCCGGGAATAATTCGATTAAAATTCATATCACCTCCGCCAAAAAAATTTCCGCATCGAGTAATCGCAACTGGCAATTTGTATGTATTGTAATAGGTATGCGCAATAAGATCTGCAGCACTTTTTGAAACATCGTACGGATGTTTGCCTTGCAATGCGGCCTCTTCAGTATATGGAAGAACTTTGTGCGTGCCGTACGCCTTATCACTCGATGCTACAATAATTTTTTTTACCGTTGGATTGCGACGCGCGGCTTCCAAAATATTCCATGTACCACGAATATTTGTTTCAAACGTTGAAAGTGGATTGCGATTTGCGACTTCTACAATCGTTTGAGCGCCCGCATGAAAGACAGTATCAATTTCATACTCAGCCATAGCTCGTTCGAGCGTAGAATAATTTTCGAGACTCCCCCGAACAATATTTATTTTGTTTGCATATCCAGAGCGATATAGATTTGAATGGGGCACAATATCACGCACAAGTGCCGTTACATTTGCACCGGCATCAACCAAATATTTCACCAGCCACGAGCCCAAAAGACCGGTCGCGCCGGTAACAAATACGTTTTTATGTCGCCAATAGCCATGGTTCATATCGGATGTAACGATACAACAAAAACAATATTTTCGCAAGAGCAACACGTAAAAAAAAGAAAAGGCGAAACCCCGCTGGGTTTCGCCTTGTTTGAACTTTCCTCTCCTTTCTTTCAGCTACAGAATCTGAAGACCTTGGTCGTCGATCACAAAGAGAGGATGACTGCCACGCAGAGAGAATTCCTCCAAAGCCCCATCGAGTGTATCGAATATACCCCACCTTGAAAAATACTCTTGTCCTTCCTCCTCCCATCGCCTTACGATCGCCCATTTGCCCCACGTAGGCATTTTTTCCACGGGTAATGGTGGGTGATCATACCGAATCCCATGCTCGCACATCGTCTCCGTGCGCATAACATATGCGCGGAGCCACTCGATGTACTTCTTGTGATGACCGAGCGTATCTTCGGGGAGCTCGGCGAGCGGAAAGAACTTGCCGTTGGTAGGCTCGCCTTCCGTCTCACACAAGAAAAAGTGCGCCATTTGATGATTCGGCACCCAGCCAGTGGATGGCGGCGTGTTGAAGGTACGGATCTGGTAGAAGTGACCGAGTTCGAGACTTGTCTCTTTTTTGAGCACACGCCTAACCCACTCCTCATCCGACTCACCCAAAAGCAGGTACCCGCCTGGCATGTGCCAGCCCGTGTAATGCTCGTCACTCCGGTGCCACATGAGGATGGAATCGACGTCGTCGATTTTTCGCACGACGGCAAGTTCACCTGGCACCATTGGAAGAATTGAGAAGAAACTCTCAAAAACATCTGTTCCCGTCCGTCTCCAACCGACTTTTTTCTGAAGGCGTAAATACTCTGCCCTTTCTTCTACGCTTAAGTCCGTTACTCCAACCTGCATCACTCGCCTCTTCTTTCTCTCGGCATCCCCGAGTCAACGAAATCTAGAACTCTTATACCATAAAATTAAAGTGAACGCAATGGGCAATGCAGACGAAATATTAAATTAAAAAAATCCTAGTGACAAGCTGAAGCCTCACAAGAAATACACAAAAAAGTAGCTTAACTTTTTTCCCACACCATCCATGGGCGTTCATTTTTCTTATACAATGCGTTAAGACCTTCGAGGTGCTTCAATGTATCGATACAATGCCAAAAGTCATTATGAGCATACAGTGCCACTTCGCCCGCATGAGCAAGTTTAGGCAAAATATGGAATTCGAGCATCGCCGAAGGGTCAATCGATAAAAGGTCAAAAGTCTTTGAAGACATTACAAAAAATCCTCCATTCGTCCAGTCACTTGATTTTGGCTTTTCAGCGAATGTTTTAACAAGGCCATTATCTATTTCGAGCACTCCAAATGGATTAGGAGGTTTTACGCCAGTCACTGTCACCATTTTGCTACATGAGTTATGTTGCGCTATAAGTGCACCTATATTAACATCTGCTACTCCGTCACCATACGTCAAACAAAAATTATTTTCGTTTTGAATGTGAGGTCGAATCTGCAAAAGTCGATTTTCCGTTCCACTTTCAATACCGGTATCAGTAAATATAATATTCCAATTTTCTTCGCGATTTTTCTTGTCCATAAAATAATCCTTTATCATATTGCCTTTATAGCCAAGACATAAAACAAAATCATTATACCCATAAAAAGAATATAATTTCATAATATGCCATAAGATTGGCCTATCGCCGACCATGACAAGAGGTTTTGGCTTATACACGGTTTCTTCTGCAAGACGAGTACCTCGTCCGCCACACAAAATGACTACTTTCATAGAGACAATCCTAACGTGGGTTGAGATAGACGTCAATGCTTTAACGCTTTCAATGATACATTCCCTCTCTGCCATACATACCGTGACTCACTACGGAGCGAGGCGATACCGCATCCTGCAAGGATAAAGAGAAATGGATGAATCGGTATCCGTAGCCGTGCGCCCGCAGCATACCCGACACCCAAAACAGCTGCGGCAATAAAATATACAATGACGACCAAAAAAACTGCTCCGTGAGTTATTTTTCTTCGCCTCAACAAATCCAATCCGCCAACAAAACTCAATGCGATAATACAAGCCCAGAATAATTTACCCAACAGAATAATAATCAGCTGCAATGGATTGATCGCTGATATTGCCCCGACAATTTTTGATTGCCAATCGTGCATTACAAATACTGTCGGCGTTAGATAATTATTGTGGCGCTTAATAGTATTGAGTTGGTCCTGAAAAAAAATCGCATATCCCTCGTTACTTAAGAATGCGACAGAACTTAAAACGATCGTTTTAATAAAACTGATGGGATAGCGAAATGCGGTTATCATAACTCCAGAAAGTATGCCGTGACACTCGGTCAGCGTAGATTTAAAGGAAGATGGCAACAACGCCGCATCCATATTACTTGGATCTGTGTGATATTCCGTTGCAAAAACCGAGAATACAAAGTATCCACAAACTGCGTTAGTACTATGAGTACTGAACACATAAGAACCTCCCATGTAACCATTTCGAAGAACCCAAGGACATAACAAAACGCCAACGAGCACCGCGTATAAAATAGCGGCGCCCCATAAATGACGCGTAGCAAGAAGCAAAACAAACAATACCGCGAGATACAAAGCAACTGGTTTTACATAGAGTGCCACGCCTAAACTCCCAGCGGAGATAAATACCTCACGCGCCGAATAAGAATCAATGAGTTTTATAAAAAAATAAATACTTACTAAAAGGAGAAAAACAAAAAAGGTTTCGGGCATCATCAATATATGCGTCAACGCAGTCAGCGGCTCAAAAGAAAATAATAATGCTGTAGCCACGGCCGCATCATTGGTCATTATTTCCTTGCCTATTCGATATATCAATACCGTACTAAAAGCAGCAATAATTGCTTGCACTATGCTAAGCACAACAAAACCATGCGGAAAATATAAATGAAAAAAAGCAAGAATAATAGGATATAATGGCGGAAACTGTAAATCGGGCACAAGTCGCAACGAATCAATTTGCATATGTCCATACCCAAGACCTCGAAAAACATTTATACCTAGCTCATTATAGGTCTGAGAATCTGCCCATTCCAAGCGACTCGCTCCAAACAAAACTAAAAAACCAATTAAAAATAATATTTTTATGCTTAAAACGAAAAAAAATAGCGCCCTCTCTTGAGCAATTAGCTGTAGAAAAGAACTAAAATACTTTTTCATTTGTCTATTGTAATGGCATCATATAGTATAGGAATAATAAAAGCCTCTCGCATAACTGTCAACATGAAAACTCTTTTAAAATATGCTCGCGTACTACTGTTTAGTATACTACGTTACCCTCTCGTACTAAAACTCGCAAGATTCATTAATAAGCTTGGTGGAGTTTTCCCTCCACAAAAAATCATTATTGATGGACAAGTTTTTTCCGCACAAAAACCAGACAGACTTTTGGCTTTATTTTTACTAAAACACAAAGCACTCGAAAAGGGCGAGAGTTATATTTTTAATAATATTATTCAAAAAGGCTGGACAGTAGTCGACATTGGAGCAAATTTAGGTTATTACACGATACGCGCCGCGCGGCTTGTAGGCAACCACGGCAAAGTTATCGCCTTTGAGCCAGAAGAAGAAAACTTCCATTTTCTAGAAAAAAATATAAGAGCAAACAAGTACACACAAATTCAAGCATTACCCTGGGCAGTTTCCGACATATCGGGCACAACCCAAATATATATATCCGAAGAAAATAGCGGCGATCATCGTATTTATAATACGGGCGCAAATAGAAATAAAAGAGAAATCAATACAACATCATTGGATGACTTCTTTAAGCCCGGCGATCGAATTAATTTTATTAAAATGGATATCCAGGGAGCGGAGTTTTTGGCGCTTAAAGGAATGAAACGAGTTTTAAACGATAACCCAGAAATAATAATTATGAGCGAATTTTGGCCAGAAGGACTTACACAAAGTGGATCATCGCCTCAAGAATTTCTGCGGGCTCTACAACAACATGGGTTCTTCTTGGCATACATCGATGAAAAAACAAACGCAATTATAAAATCATCACCAGAAGAACTTATGACTCTTTGCGGCACACATGGATATGCCAATCTTTTACTGAGGCGTAATTAGACAATCGCCTTGCGAGCAAATACCTTCAAAGAGCCGGCAATTTCACGCACGAGTGGGGCATGTTCGAATACCTTATTTATAGACTCCGCCGCTTTCACAAACTGCTTAGGTATCCCGGGATGCACAAAATCAAATGGCTGAACCGATATATCTTGAAACCCGATACCACGCAAGAGACGCGCGAGAGGCCAACGGAAAAAAGCTGTTTCATCTTCTGAATTTTGAAGCCATTTACCAACGAACCGGACATTTTTTTCGACTGCGATTTGTGGATTGAACATATTTGGCTCTGAGAACCACAACACCCCTCCAGGTTTTAAAATACGTAAAGACTCATGGAGTGTTTCTTTCAAGGGCACGTGATGTAATACTGAATTCCCAATAACTGCATCGAATGTATTATCAGCAAACATCGTGGCAGACACATCACCCACCTCAAAACGCGCCTGCAGGTTTTCTTGAAAATACTTTCTGATGACCTCTATAGTCTTCGGCGAAACATCAACGCCCGTCAATCGTAACTGCGGTATTGTTTGAAGAAGAGGTTTCGTGAATGCCCCCGTACCACAACCAAGCTCTAAAACTGTGGGATTGTGAAATTGTGCGAGTGCGTCCTGCACATATACCACGCGACGTTCGAGCCGTCTGATACCGGCAGGCGTTACCGAGCCCCACCAAATTTCACCCGTCGAATCGGCGAGCTGATCAAAGTGTTGCGCTTCGCGTGTTTGCCTCGTCGATGTTTGTTGTTTTTGATTACTCATAATTATACAAATTTAATCTTCCTCATTGCGAGAAAAACCATTTTGATAAGCAACCAACCATGACGCCAACGTTGAATATTTGTACTACCATATGTTCGCGCCCGATATCGAATCGGCATCTCTACAATCTTAAGATTAAGTTTTGCTGCACCAAAAAGCAAATCAAAATCGCCAAATGGATCAAAATCGCCAAAGTATTTTCTTCCCTGCGCAATCATTTCATAATCTTTTTTGAACAAAACTTTTGTTCCGCACAACGTATCCTTTAATCGCTGGCCCAACAACCAACTAAATACGACACTAAAAAACTTATTGCCAAAAATATTAATAATTCGCATTGAATCGTTTTCAAGTTGGTACACAAGACGTGAACCATTAATAAACTCTCCACGCCCTGATGCAATCGCATTATAAAACTTAGGCAAATCTTCGGGCGGCATTGTAAGATCAGAGTCAAGGATCATTAAAATATCTCCAGCCGCTCTTTCAAAAGCTTCTCGCACCTTGTCTCCCTTCGAATCAATCTTCGCTTGAAAATATTTAATATTTTTCTTACCAGCATATTCATTAGCAACTCGTGCAATCTCTTCATACGTGCCATCCATGGAACCCTTCTCCACAAAAATAAGTTCAGTATATGTTCCGAACTGAGGTATTCTTTTCACAGCATTTTCGATATTTCCTTTTTCATTTCGGCATGGCAAAACAATGCTTACTGAAAAATCTCGCTTTTCCTTTGGTATTGGGCGGGCAACTACATACTGTATGACACCAAGCTTCCGCACTAAGGGTAAATTCCCGACATACCGATTTAAAAAATTTGAAATAAGAGGCATATAAACCGGGAGAATCATTCTATTCCCACTCTTAATAACTTCAAAACCTGTAAGCTGCAACATGCTTTCAACATCTTTCGGCGAGAGCCAATTTTGGAGCGGCTGTTTGCGCTTGAAGTGCAAAAATTCAGCAAGACGCAAAATCGGTTCCCATAGATAGTTGTAAAATGTAATTACAACTTTTGTTGACTCGTGACTTACTTTATTTAAGTTGGCAAAAGCACTTACAACGTCATCAAGACTCCCAACAACATCCGACATGATTATAGCGTCGAAGCGTTCTCTCAGAGCAAGGTTTTCAATATCGTCAACATGCCACTCGATGTTTTTGTATTTATTTTTTGCAATCTCGACCATTTTAGGGCTTATGTCTATACCTACTCCATGCGAAGGTTGAGCGGCATGCAAAAGCTCTCCTGTTGCTGACCCCACTTCGAGCACCTGTATATTTGTAGGGATCAGAAAACAAATCAACTTTTTAAGTGCGTCATGATAATACCAATTACGCCGAATCCATGCATCGCGCTCTATCGCGGCATTATCGAGATGTTTTACGAGTTCTTCTTTTTTCATATTAACTATTAACCAATTGCGAGTATTCGACTAATAAGCTGGGATGTAGAAATGTATTTTCCTTTTGTCTCGGGTTTCAATTTAATGGTAACGCCATATTTCTTTGCCATTATTCGTTTTACTTGAAGCGCTTTATCGTCCGGCGGCAACATATAATAATGTGGGCGAATTAAAGAAATAATTTTTTCATGATCAATTCTACCACGAAGTGGCTCTTTGAGTATTAAGACATAATCCACACACGCGAGCGCCGCTATTACCTCTGCCCGTAACTCTTCGGGGAAGATGGGGCGATCAGGGCCTTTGAGCGCGTGCAGTGTTTTGTCACTCCCAATGGCAAGTATGAATACGTCTCCGAGCCCCTTACAATATTCGAGTGCGCGTATATGACCGATGTGCACCACATCAAAGCACCCTGTTTTGAAAACAATTTTTTTCCCTTCTTTATGAAGACGTTTTGCAATTTGCTGTGCTCTCGCGTAGGAAATTATTTTTGGATTATGCTGCATGAATATTTTGTTCGTACCATGCGATAGTTTTCCTGAGACCCTCATCAAAACTTGTATGTGCGTGGAAATTAAATTCACGTATGGCGCGTGACACGTCAAGCATGCGACGCGGCTGGCCATCGGGCTTTGATGAATCCCATCGAATTGTACCCTTAAAATTACACAGCAAGGAAATTTTTTCAACCAGATCTTTAATAGAGATCTCCATGCCCGAGCCGAGATTCACCGGATCGGGCTTATCGTATCGTTCGAGCGCTTTCACAATACCTTCCGCCGCATCTTCTACATATAAAAATTCACGAGTTGCAGAACCAGTCCCCCATACATCAATAAAATCTTTACCGACATTACGCGCTTCAATAACTTTTCGAATGAGTGCCGGAATCACATGAGATGAACCTGGATCAAAATTATCTCGAGGGCCGTAAAGATTCACCGGCAATAAATTAACAGCATTAAAACCATATTGAGTATTATACGCGAGCGCCTGTACTGCGAGCATTTTTTTTGCAAGCCCATACGGAGCATTCGTTTCCTCAGGGTACCCTATCCAAAAATCTTCTTCACGAAACGGCACTGGCGTAAACTTTGGATAACTACACACAGTACCCACGGCAACAAACTTTTCCGCACCTGCCTCATACGCCGCGTGAAGTGTATTTACACCCATCATCATATTGTCATAAAAAAGCTCCCCTGCTTTTTCGCGGTTATACCCAATGCCGCCAACATTTGCCGCGAGATGTATAACAATATTTTGACCTTGGGTAATTTTTGTCGCGACGTCTTGCCGACGCAAATCAAAATCCTTTGATCGCGGGATAGTAATATTTTCTTTTTTTACTCCTCGCTCGAGAAGTTTCTCAACCACGAAAGAGCCGAGAAATCCGGCTCCGCCTGTGATGAGAATTTTTTTGTCTTTGAGATTCATGAATTATATTTTAAAATACCACCGTTTTTTGTTATCGTCGATATTGACATTAGATTATTTATATGATACGGATAACCACAAATCTGCTCTTTGCTAAGGAGGCGACAAATGAATGAGCCAAGCATTGCTACTGACTACGTAGAAGAAGCGCGAAAGAAAATGGCAGCACTGGGTACGGGATGGCCGACTATCTCAAGAGAGCCATATATTTCTATTCCTTTCTTTGGTGAGATAATCAAAGAAACGAGGAATATCAATGGCGAGCCTCACGATTATTGGAATGTAATTCGTCATTTCGGTTGGTCCGTAACATTCGGCATCACTAACGGCTCAGAAGAAGTCCTCACGCTCATCCAGTGGAAACCCGGAGTTAACCGAGGATCATGGGAACTACCCCCTGGCGGTATCGGTAAAATCGCCGAGGATGCGTCTTTGGAGACAATCCTCCAAAAAACGAAAGATGTTTATCTCCGCGAGACTGGCTACGGTGGTAATAGCTGGTCCTACCTCGGACACATCATGATCGAAACAGGAAAATATCGCGGAGCTTCTTCAGATTCGAATGGATTGCGAGCACATATGTGGCTCGCGGAAAATCTTGTGAACCAAAGTACTACATCTCACGCTGACAACGAATTAATCAAAGTATTTCCTTTGCCAATACGCGACTTTCGAAAAGTACTTGAGTCCGGCCTCTTCGTCGAAGAAAGTGCGGTTGCTTGCGCATACAAGGCGCTCCTCAAAACCGGGCATCTCGCCTGGAAGTAAGGCCCCCCAGCAGTCGCGCCGCAGTTTCGGATCAGTCCCGAAACTGCGGTTTTTTTTATTTATTGCCAACAATTTTTCATAAAAAGAAATATCTGATCCCAAAAT
>JBBTUF010000030.1:0-668 GCA_038063855.1 Patescibacteria group bacterium | reverse complement strand
ACAATGCTCGCATTCTATAGACTAACAAGATGACCCAAAAGAAAATTCAACCGTGGAAAAAATCAGGCGAACCTGTAGTGCTTGCTAACAAGTATGGGAGAAAACTTATTTCTCAACAATTCCTCAACCCCACAACCGGGCGCGAGGAAGAATTTTCTCTTTTTGCGGGGAAAGACTGGTCAATCGTTTTACCCATCACAAAAGATGGCGGCGTGATAGCAGTACGCCAATATAAACAAGGATGCGATCAAATCGTGCTTGAGCTCCCTGCCGGAGCTGTAGATGCAAACGATAAAAATCCTACCGAGACCATTGAACGGGAGCTTTTAGAAGAAACAGGGTACAAAGCAGAAAAAGTGATTACCCTCGACCCGCCTCTTTTTATGGCGACACGGAGTTCACCCGTGCGATTTCATGCTTTCTTCGCGATAAATTGCGAAAAAATTCAAGAGGCAAAGATTGACGCAAGCGAAGAAATCGAAACCGAGATTTTCCCCCTCGGCGACTGGATTAAAATGTGTCTTTCCGAAATAGTGGAGCCCTCATCAATCGTTGCCACCTTCCGATCACTGCCCTATTTAAAACAAACTTTTGGATCGGATTTTAATGTGCTTTTTTAAGAGAAACGCCTGCGGCCTTACAATCCGCTTCGACCATAATTTTGACAA
>JBBTUF010000029.1:0-16665 GCA_038063855.1 Patescibacteria group bacterium | reverse complement strand
ATAACTGCTGCCAAAAAAAGGCGCGATAATTGCGCCAAAAAATGAATAATGTGTCCAAAATGTTCTATACCCTCGCATTCGTAACAAAAACAAAACAAAAAATAATTCGATTACACGCAACGGCATAAATCGAAATATCATCCGATACGCTGGTGCCAGATTTTTTGGCTGCTCTCCTTTTTCAACTATTACAAAAATATCAAAAAATTTCTTCGCAACCTCAAGAAACTCATAGTTATGATACAGGTGTGTCCCAACACGCGTTTGATATTCTGGTAGGATATAAACTAACTTTTGTTTTGATGACATTGCATTACATTATTTTGAAATTTTTCGAGATACTCTTGGCGAGACAATATTCCTTGCGTACGTCCGTACGCTACCGTACCAAGCCTTTCTCGTAGCTCCTCGTTTGATTTTGATCGTATGCGTATCATTGCCTCAAGTAGCGCCTCTCCATTGCCTGGCGGCACCACAAGCCCACTTTCATTATCGACAACAAGGTCACCCGCAACACCAACATCAGTCATTATGATGGGTAATTTGGCAGCCATAGCTTCCACAATGCTCATGCCGTACCCTTCGTACCATGAAGTTGAAAGAAAGCAATCAGCCGTTTTAAGATACCCGGAAATATTTTTTTGCCAACCCTCAAACTGAACATGCGCCCCAAGCTTGTACGACGCGGCTCGCAACTCAAGCTGTGCACGCAAAGGCCCATCTCCCACTATCCGAAGTGTGGTCTGTGGATATTTTTTTATAACCTCAGAAAAAATTTCGATCGCAAGTGTTACATTTTTTTCCGGCATAAGTCGCGATAGTATTAAAAAAACAAAATCAAAACCACTCTCGCCAAATGTTCTCGTGTCAGCAATTTTTCGTAATGCTTCGACATCGATAAAAATTGGCAAAACATCAACAGGATTCCGAATGCCTCGCTGTTCAATGCTTAATTTAATTCGTTTGCTTACAACTCGAATTCGCGTCGCATACGATAATATAATGCTTGCGATAAATACACGAATTACATTTTTGAAAGAAAACTTCTTAAAGTACGGACTAAAAATATCGCTATGTACCTGAGCTTGCCACGGCACCCTATACCGTGTTTTCAAAAGTGCGCACACAAGTCCACTAAACTCTTCTTGGCTGGTTACAACAAACGCATCACTGTCTTTTTTAAGAATATTTGATGCAATGCGATAAAAACCAAAATATGCAAAAATTTTTATTTTTGAATGCGACGAAATAATATGTGCCCGCTCAGAAAGATCAATAGACCCGTATTCAAAAGAAGTTGCTACGACAACGTACAATTCGTCAAACAACCCAGCATAATCAATTATCCGAGCTCGAAATGAAGAACCTTCATTAAATGCGCTCTGGTCGGTACTAAACATTATCACTTTCATAAACTCTCAAAAACTGTTATTAATTTTTTCACCATATGGTCGAGCGTATGTACACTCACGCGACGCGATGCCTCTTGTGTAATTTTTTCGGCGAGCGCATGATCATTTAAAATTTTCTTTACCTGCTTCTCCCACTCGCTAATATTATTATATCTGGCAACAAGCGCATTGATATTATTTTCAACTAACTCTTTGTTCCCGCCAGCATTTGTTGTGACCACAGGCGTTCCTACTGCCATTGCTTCCAAAAGCTGATGGGAGAAGCCCTCATATCCAGTATTGAGCAAAAATGCGTCAGCCGCAGCCAAATAACACGCCGCAACCTCTTTGGATACTGCTCCGAGTAAAAGTACCGAATGAGCGAGTTTTAAGCGGTCTCGAAGGGCCTCCAGCGCCTCCTTCTCTGGTCCATCACCTAGAATAATGAGCTTCGCTGACAATAATTTTGGCATCAATTTAATAAGCATTTCAAACCCTTTCCACGATACAAGCCGCCCAGCTGAGACAAGTAAAACTTCATCATGAAAGCCAAGTTTTTTTCGTGCCTCTATTTTGGAAATGTTTAATTCTACTTGAACAACGCTGAAGATAACCTCAATTCGAACATTTTTAAGCCCCCACTGCAAAACCACTTGTTTTAAATATTCGCTTGGCACAATTATGCAATCAGCGGAGCTCGCTACAAATCGCTGACTCTGTCGCAACCACTCTACACGAAATCCATATCGAACCCGCAAAAAATCATCCAACAATTCTTTGACACCGAATCGACCCACTCCTTGCTCCCACGCATAATCCCCCGCAATTCGCACAATAAATTTTTTACGCATAACGCGAGCGACACAGAGTGCAGGAAATCCAACACTTACCGGGTCTTGCGCGTACACAATATCAACTCCTCGGCTCAATCGCAAAACATGAAAAAAATATGCAATATGACTAATCCCTTTTGGGAATTTCTTCGAAAAATCAGTATATACCGCAACTCGAGCATCATGACCTTTTACATTCAATGCTTCGTAAATACTTTTGCTGTAGGTTGCAGGGCCACCAATAGTAGGTGGGTAAATTCCGGTCGCAATTAAAATTTTCATGAAATATGCTCTCTCAAAAAATCTTCCATATTTTTTGCGATATCAACCCATAAATACTTTCGTATCATAAGTTCTCGACCCTGACGTCGAAGCTCTTCCGCGAGGTCATCATTATTCAAAATCTTCAAAATACCATCAGCGATACTGCGCGCATCCCCAGGCTTTACAAAAATGCCTGTTTTCCCATTTTCAATAAAATCTTTAATCCCGCCGACAGATGTCGCAACAACCGGCACACCTGCCCCCATTGCCTCTAGAAATGAATTCCCCAAACCCTCCGAATGCGACGGCCGCGCAAATACATCGCTCATACGATAATAACGAAACAGCTCCTCGTGTGGGATATTTCCTACAAAAATAACATCTCGCTCGATATGTAATTTCTTAACGAGCGATTGAAGCGTTTGTTGCTCTTCGCCGGTACCCACAAGCAACAACGCTACATTAATTCCGTCGTGTCGCAATAGCGAAAATGCTTGTATTAAATCGGCAATTCCGTTTTTCCGAGAAAGTCTTGAAACCGAAATAATGGCACGCTTTTCAGGCAAAATGCCAAGCTCTTGCTTAAACAGCTCTACTGGTGCGCCCTCAAACGACTGAGAAACATAATTCTCGTCAACTCCGTTTGGAATAATAGAAACCTCACCTTCAAATCCGGCATCCTGTGCTCTTTTAGCAAGATATGCACTAATTGCAGTTACACCATCGGCTTTACGCAAGATTGCTCGCCAAAAAAAATGTATAAGCCCTCCTCGCGCGCGCTCAATATGTTCCTCTGAATCTCCCTCTTGCAACGTTACAACAAGGGGCACGCGTGGATGAAATAATTTCAAAAAGTAAGCGGCGATAGTTCCCTGCGAAATCATCATCCCCCATAAAATCGCGCGTCGCTCTTGTCGTAGCGTTTTCCAACCCGCAAAAAAACCGAGCACTGGCAATAACCATTTATCAAATCGAACCCCGAAGCCGACGCGTCGAATTGAAATAGTACCACTCTGCTCAAAACGAGGCGCTCTCGTTAACGCGCGAGCAGTGATAATTAAAAAACGCAGATGCGAACTACGTTTGACAATTTCTTCAATCGCGATTTCTGCTCCTCCGATTGCAGGCGAGTACGATGTCGAGAACACCAAAACAAGCGGTGTTTGCGCGTGTTTCATGAATGCTTTATTATATAATAAAGAACGCATAAAGACAACCTTATATTCATGCCCACCCAAAAGAAAAAAATACTTTTTTTATCAACAAAATCTGTCCTCGGTGGCGCGCAGCGCTACATTGTTGACCTCGTAGATTATTTACCAAAAGATTCCTATGAATGCGTAGTTGCCGCAGGCGGCACAGGCGCATTTTCGGCAAAAATCGTTGATCGTAAAATTCCGTACCATTCAATTAAAAACTTCACTCGAGACATTAATTTTATTACTGATATAAAGGCTTTTTTTGAGATCCTAAAACTCATTAAAAAAATTAAGCCAGATATCCTCCATCTTAATAGTTCAAAGGCGAGTTTCTTGGGAGCAATCGCGGGCACACTTGCCGGTGTGCCAAAAATAATCTCCAGCACGCATGGATGGCCATTTCTTGAAAACCGCCCACGATGGCAACGAAAATTTTTACGCGCCCTCACACGATTTGAATCTCGTTTTGCAAACACTATCATTTGTGTTTCCGAATTTGATTATGCGACAGGGGTAAAGGAACGAATAGCACCCGCCAAAAAGCTTGTTCAAATTCATAATGGCATCGATGCGTCACGACATCTTTTTCTTGAAAAATCGCTCGCCCAAGAAAAACTATTTAGCAAAGCGGGAGTGCCACAAAAAAATTATTTTGTTGTAGGATCAATAGCTGAATATACAAAAAACAAGGGGCTCTTATATCTAATAGAGGCGGCTGCACACATTATTACAATAGAACCTCGCGCACTTTTCTTGTTAGTTGGTTGGGGTGAGGAAAAAAAATTCCTAGAAGATCAGATCGCGTATCGGCAACTCACAAACCATGTTTTCTTGATCGACTATTTGCCAGAAGCATTCACCTATCTAAAAGCATTTGATGTTTTCATTTTACCGTCAAACAAAGAAGGTTTCGCATACACGCTACTCGAAGCATCACTCGCAGAACTACCAATTATCACAACTCGGGTTGGCGGTAATCCTGAAATTATCGAAAATCTTAAAAATGGATTGCTCATACGCCCCGGCTCGCCTGAAGAAATTATCAACAGCATTTCGCACCTATTAAAAGACGCTAGCGATCGAGTAGCTCTTGGGCAAGAGGCGCGTAAAAAAGTTATGCGCGATTTCTCAATTACTTCAATGATAGCGCTTACCGAAGCCGCGTATCGACGCTAATTTATAGTATTTGCAAATCGTTTTTTAAGAAAAACCCCCGTAACTCCGATACCAAACCCTGCAACAACACTTGCCACGAGCCACACATAAAGATTTGTGTCGGCCCTTGTTGGTTGTTTCGGAATATCTTCACTTGGTTGTTTTAATGGCGCTGTTGATGTGCTTTGTAGTTTATTTGGCACTACAGCAAGGCTTTTCTCTTTCTCTACCACAGAAGGTTTTTGTTTAGACAAAATAGCGCTAACGTTTTGAGCTTTGGGAGTTGCAATTGCAGTTACCCAACCAGAACTAGATCTTTGCATTGTTTGTTTTGTTGTATTATCACCCGCTGGCCACCCACCTGAAGCATCAATACTATCGACAGCAATACCGCTGGCATTTTTTAACACGAGCTTTTCGCCATTATTGCCCAGCGCACCAGTATAAATTTGATCAGCAGAAATACCGGGCACAGAATTATCATCCGTTCGCTCAAGTAAAAAGAATCCTCCCGCAGTACTGGTTCCAGTGAGTCTTATGAGTGGCGTGCCATCGCCAGCTTCCAAAACCCAACCTTTCAAATTTATATTTTCAGTTCCTGTGTTCTTAAGTTCAATCCATTCGTCGTTTGCGGATTGTAAAGTACCCATCCATGCAACTTCGTTAATAATCACCACGGCGAAAGCACTATACGGCAGTGCGAAGCAGAACACTCCAAACACACAAAAAAAATATTTCATATTCATATTTCCAAGGTCTCACCTTGGATTAGCCATTCGTTGATCAATGCTGAAAAATTGGTTGGTTTTGTAAAATATTTAGGGAATTCGTTTCGGTTAAGAATATATTTTTCTTCTCTCGACTGCCCCATAAAATCAAGATAGCTGGAAAATCTATACTTTTTTAAATAGGCCGCAGCTTGCTTTTTATCTTTTATCCCTGTCTCCTTCCACTTTGGCTCTATGAGTTTAATGGGATTTAAATGAATATAAGCATATAGATATTTCAAATACTCATCTTCGGAGATATGTTTTGCTTTAAACGCTCCCTCAAAAAGTTTACCGGTTCTTCTATACTTCAAATTGAAATACATAGAATACGCAGTGGATAATTTTTTCATGAAATCGCTGATACCATTTTCGACTTTTTCTTTTACAAGCAAGTGAAAATGATTGGGCATTAAACAATATGCTCCAATGTCAATGAGTTGTGATCCTCGCTTAAAATGAAATAGTTTGGCTGGTGGAATTGATTTGAATACTATTGAGCTTGTGCCGTTACACAGAAACAGCAATTTTACAAAACGGCTATAATTTACCTCATTGAGAAAGATATTTCTTTTGTCATTACCTCTATTGTAAATATGGTAAAGCTCTCCAACAGAAAACTGAAAATCGCGATTCATAAAACCACTCATAGCATCCTGCTCTACTTTTGGCAATTATCCCGCTTCCAAGGTGAGACCTTGGATTACTCATTTTAGTTTGGCAAGCCAGCTAACTCTTCACGCAACGATTTTTCTATTTCTGTATTTTTGTTTTTTACAGCGACTGCAATCGCTTGCTCGTAGTACGTACGAGCTGATTTTACATCGTTGGTTGTTTTATAGTACCGCGCGAGTTCGATCATTAATGTAATACTGTCGGGGATTTTTGCAATTCCTTGTTTTAATATCTCTGACGCTTGAATTGATTTTTCCTTGTATTGATTGCGGTAAAGTTGATATAAGTTTATATAACCGTCCACATTACTTTGCTGTTCTGTTATAAATGCCAAATAATATTTTTCTGCCTTGGAGTAATCTTTCAAGTTTTGGGCATACAGATTTGCAAGGTTATTCATTACAACAAAATTTTGTTTCTGAAAATTGAGTACGTAAAGCCAGGCTTCGCTAGAACCTTGATAATCGCCTATCGCTTTTCGATACAATCCAATATCCATCCACGCCTGATAATCTGCAGCATTTTTTTTGGCAGCCGCTAGTGCTATCTTGAGGTTTGCAATAACCGTATTAGCGGCGTCACCAGTCAATGACTTATCACTAACCACGATTGCGCGATCAAGATCGGGTTTTGGTATCGGAGAGATTGGTGTTACGGGCTCAACTTTAACTGTATAATCTCCTATTCCTTCGACGCCAGTCTGGTTATCTTGATTTTGTGCTGGGGGTGACGGAGGTGGTGGAGTATCAGTATTCGATGGAGTTTTTTTAAAGCTATAAAATAAACCCACTACGATTATCGCTCCTACTACGAGCATGCCAATTACAATTTTTTTCGTATTCATAGTACTCTGCATTTTAATCGAAAAATTGATGATTTGCAATACTCTAAGCAACCCTTCGACTTCGCTCAGGATAAACCAAAAACCACCCCGAAGGGTGGTTTTTGGTTTAAGCCCTCCGACATAGCGTCGGAGCACAAGATGGCTTGACTAGTTTGTGAAGTTGAACGTACGAGTCGTCAGGTTGGTACTCATAGTTGACTGCGATCCTTGGATCGGCAAGCCATAACTATTTGTCCAATCATTGTCTGCCGCTACAACCGTTGTGGTTGCCTGAGGCGACCAGATAAAGCGCTGAGCAGCTGCTGGCGTTGTTGAAGCAACAAAACCGTAACCACCTGTACCACTATCATTATCGCTCATAAACGCGCGCTGATCCTGAAAGCCTTTTGTCCCGTCCATTGTTGCCGAAGCACCAAAGAGCGTACCTGTTCCTGGGTACGATGTGTCGCCAATGAGTGTAATTGTCAATGGGTTATTCGCACCTGCCGTACATGTACCTACACTCGAGAGAGTTCCACGCAATGCATAGGTCTTCGAGCTACCTGCTCCGATGAATCTATCACCAGGAGCGCCTGCAGATGAAGTGGTTGTGCCGAATCGGATGTTAAATGCAGCGGCTCTCGGGCTTACTGCTGTTGCATTTACGTTTCCGTTTGGCCCAAACAATTGAACGCCAGTCCAGCTCAAAGTACAAGCGGAACTAGATGTTGCATACGAGAATGAAACTTTAGCTAACTGCACACCATTTGAACCTGTTGAGCCCACAGCTGCAGGAGCAGTTATTGTGAACTTGTAGAGGTCCTGACCACTTTGTGCGGTTGTAGCAGTGGTTGCATCAGCAACGGTTGGAACCGAGCTAAACACACGCACTGAAGCAATTCCTGTTGTGGCGGATGTACTGTATACGGTTGAACCTGATTGAGCACCAATTGCTTTGGTACTTGAGTTGCCTGTTCCCGTTCCAGAATCGTTGTCGTAGTCAACTGCAATCAAATGACCCTGCGTACCTGCTTGTGAAGTACCGATTGGTGAAAGATCAGCCTTCACAATCATGTACGCATCACTATTCGCTGGGACGCTAAAGCCACTGACAGTACTCGACGCACGAGTAAGCGAACCTGGGAATGTTACGGTACCTACCAATGTTGTCCCATCATCCTTATACAATTTCACTTGGTTGCCAACAAAGTCTGCGGCAGTACTTGAAGCTGTATTCGTAAGTTGGAGACTAATTTGGTTAAGATTAAGCACCTCGTTTGTCGCGTGGAATTTCAAGCGAGCAAGCGTAACTCCGGATGAGCCACCTTGTGCCAACTTGTAAGAAAGACTTGCCGCTGTATCTTCCGCAACTGTCAACGTACCACCTGAAGCAAGAGTCATTTTCTGACCTGCGCTTGCAGTAACGGTTGGGGTAACGGTTGAACCAGATGTCAAACCGCTTGCAGTATAGGTAGCTGGGCTACCACCACCTGCCGCCAGTCCAAATCCAATCTGACCTGTGACTCCACCTGCCACATTACAACTAAGAGCAAGTGTCTTTGAGGTAGCCTTTGCGACTGTGAAGCCTGGGCTATCAAAGGTAAATGCCGTTGTTGAACCTGCGGCGGTTGGGTTCTTTGCGTTCGAACCAGTCGTCAATGCATTTACTCCGTCCCAAAGCTGACAGTTCGTCAATGTCGTACTGGTAGCTGTGGTGTGGTGCATGTTTAATGCAGTCTGAAGAGTTACAAAGCGAACATCTTCTCCTGAATTTGTTGCGTCAAACTGGTAGTTTGCAAACGTTGTTTGCCCACCGCCAACAAATGTTTGTGCAACAGGCGAAGAAGAAACACTCAATGCGACACCTCCCGCCTTTACCGTCATGGTGTTACCCGTGAGAGTTGCGGCTGGAGTTACAACAATAGAGTTGCCTGTAACTTGACCAGTTATACTTGACCAGTTGCTGTTTGCTGTTGTGCTTGAAGCTGGCGTGGTTGAAGCAGTAACGGCTTGATCGGTTGCAGTACCTGTTGGGATTTTACCTTTCAATGTAACGGTTGTTACACCAATCGGATATGTTATTGAATCAGTGAATGTTACTACGTGACTTGATGCATCAACTGGACCTGCCAAAACCTTACCGGTCTGGTCAACCAATGAAACACTTGTTACGTTTCCTGAACCGTTTGAGATCCTAAAGACCGTACTTGCTACTGTAATAGACTCACCTCGTACGGTTACATCAAAACCACCAAGCGGCTGGTTAAGCAAGTTTACCGCAATGTTTTGAGCGGCAACAGCTGTTGCTTTTGCAACCTGTAGGCTTCCCGCTGATACCGTTACAGCACTTGCTGTATACCATGGGTTACCGGCACTAAAACCAGTATTAAGCGTTGAAGTATCAGGAGTAATACCATAACCAAATGTTTCGCCAGAAACATTTAGATCTGTTGTTCGATAGATATCAAACTCAATTGTACGTCCTGAGCCTCCTACAATGTCACCTTTGATCAAAATTTCTGCTGAAGCTCCCTTATCAAGAATCTTACCGCCGAAATTTGAACTCACATATTTACCATCCGAAGAAATCTCTGCAGGGTACGCAACACCATCAAGATAGGTTTTCAAATTTGCGAAATCATTGAGTGCGCTTGCTGACCCTGATTGGTTCCAACGAATTGAATGGATTTTAACTTTTTCTGCTGCACCCGCGGTGACTTGAATAGACGAAAATGTATAACCGGTTGTACCAACTTCTTTTGTCGCGGTTGTACTTGGGTCTGAAGGTCCGCGAGTGATGTTAGTAAGAGTACCGATCGTCAATGCTTGGTTCATCGTCTGACCAGAACCAACGATTGGCAAAATGCCATTTACCGTTGCGCTTGTGTTAACTGCATTCAATGCGAGAAACGCAACGTTGCCTGCACCGATATTTGCTGCTGTGTTCATATTTCCAGCAAGCGTTAAGGTGCGTGATTGACCTGCTTTTACTACAACTGGTTCGGTCAATACTGCTTGGTGATTAGAATTCAATGTCTTTGAAAGACCAATTTGATTTCCAGCCTCATCAAGCAAAACGATACCGAGAAACGCGAGGTCTGCTGAAGGACCAGTCCTTTCAACTGTGAGCCCGTTTACTGTTACATCGCCATCGTTTGATGCAGTAAGAGTAAATTTCGTGAATGGTACGCGAGCTGCATTTGCCGGAGCAAGTGCCGCTTGTGGCTGTGTGGCTGCTGAAACCGTTAGGCCTGTGCCAACTCCCGGAGGAGGTGGTGTTGTGCAACCAGTGCCTGTGCATGGCGGAGGAGGAGGCGTTGTGCCACCTGTCGACGCGTATGCTGCGCGTGAGATTGAGCCAAAGAAGCCAGCTGGAGGCGTAATGCCCGAAGCTAATTGCCATGCGGCAACGGCTGCTTTAGTTTTTGCACCAAAGTAAGTGCTTTCACTGCCTAGCGATCCTGGTCCTGTTGAGGATACTGGATAACCATGACCGTTTAAGAATTTCTGTAAGCACTTTACGTCTTCACCAGTCGAACCAAGTGTTAACGATCTGTTGAATGCGCACTCTGTTGCGGTTCCACTACTACCTCCAGTAGGTGTACCGCCAGTTAATGAGGCTTGAACATTTGCAATCGTAGATGAATCAGCCCCAAAAGACTGAAGCAAACTAATGATTGCGCTCACTTGACTCTGAGTTAAAGCCGCTGCACTTGCCGCCATCGGCATAACAGCAACTCCACCTATGAGCCAAAGAGTTGTGGTAGCGCTCAAGAAAACTGAGAGAGCTTTCCTCCCTGTTTTTTTGAATTTATTCATGTATATAATTATTCCTTATAATTGTTTGCCGTAATCCGCACGCCTCGACCAAAGGAATGCGCATCAAAGCTTCCATAATCTAACTAAACTCTTCCCTAATTTCTATCTTCTTCTACTTTTATAACTCTTAGACTTGGGGCATTTTTCTTCAGCCCCACTTTTGTTTTTCTAAAAACGGCTTCTACAAAAACAAAAGTGAAACTGAAGGCGACCAACATGCCTTCAAAAATAAAAGCAAAAAAATAAAATAAGATTTTATTCTATAACTTGCATTTCTTTATTCATTTTTCAAAGGCCATTCGGGCAACCAGTACTATCGTTTCGACCTGAAGATTATATGCAACTATTCGCTAAAATCCCTTATTGCACACAATTATTCAGACCAGAACAAAACTCTCTACAATAGGCTAAACAAGCCATTACCTGGCTTCCTTAAAAACTCTTTATATATCGGTACATATCAAATGCTTCAGTCACCATTTCTTATTATAGACCATGGTAGAAATCAGCTACAAATGAAAAACTTGTGGATAACACATCCTTTGCCTATAAACCTATACCGAGTATAGAATTGCTTGCGACGCATGTCAAGAAAATAATACTCACAAAAACGTTGGATAAGTCGGCAAGATAATATTATTTATTAACTATTTTGTAATATCGGACATTTATATTGAAAATAAATAAATGTCCGATATAACTTTACGCATTGGAGAGTGAATACACTCTCCAACGTTTTTCGCCATCGGCTCGTACCTTTCCCTGCGCAACCAATTCACCAAGATCGCGTTGAAGCGTTTTATCACTCACTGAGCTCTCAAAAAATACGACCAGCTCCCCAATACTTGCGACGTGTCTTTCATTGAGATAATTCATGATCTTATTCTGGCGAACAAACGGTTCGGGAGTTATTTCTTTCTCAAGAATTTCTGTTTTTTTGTTGTTTTCAGACGTAATTTGTTCGATTTTCAAATTCGACTTAATGCTAAAAACACTTCTGTATTCGCGCTGAAGTGTTTCAAAATTGCTTCGCGCAATATGAAATTGAGAACTTGCAAGACCGAGCAGAAAAATTATATTTTCAAAAAGAAATGCTTTCCGCTTTGTATTTTCTTCTTCAGCGCTAAAAGACATTTCATGAGTATCATGAAACATTACTTCTGATATCTCAAGGGCTGAAGAACGAAGCTTCCATTTGAGCGAATCTTGATCATCCATTCTATCGGTCACTTGATAAAGCTTGTTGGTAAGAGTTTCGATATTTATATCAGTCATGGACATACATTAGAAAAAACAGCCCCACCTGTCAAGAAGACGGGCGGGGCTGTTTTTTTTACTTATGTCTGATAGAATTTTACTTTATTTTTCGGCCAAAGCGCTGTCAATAATTTGCTTTACTGAATCATACGGCAAAGCACCATTGATTGGTAGTTTCTTCCCACTTTTTGTAACAACCAATGAGTACGGAGTGCCCTGCGCGCCAGCCTTTGTACCCTCTTCAATGCTTTTAGTAATAGCGGCCGCAAATTCCCCACTATTAAGACACTGTTCAAATGCAGCTTTGTCGATTCCTAAATCAGAAGCAAGTTTTGGCAAAAGAGCCAGGTCTAAACCATTGTTTGTTGGTGTAACTTCAAAAATTTTGTCAAGGTACGCCCAGAATTTTTCGTTACCTCCAAGCTTAAACGCACATTCTGTAGCTTCTGCTTCCTTTCGAGCTTTTGGGTGCAACGAGTCAAGTGGCAAGTGGCGATATACCCATGCAACACGGCCATCCTTACCATATTCGTTCATGACTTGTTGCATCGTTGTGTGAAAACGCTTGCAAAACGGACATTCTGTATCAGAAAATTCAATAACTTTCACCTGAGCGTTTGGATTGCCTAAAATATGATCGGAATTATCGACCGCTCTTAATTCGACAGCTCCTGCGACGTCAGCTGCTGCGTTATTTGCAGCCCCTGTGGGTGCCGCTATTTTATTCGGGCTACTATACACTGCAAACGCGATGAGGGCACCAGCAATAACTATAGAAACGGGGACGGCAAGGCTTGTATTTTGCCCACCTGGCGAGGCAGGCTGAGTTGGTGGTGGAAGTGTGGGTTGTGGCAATCCCCCATCGGTCTCCGGATTTTGTGGTTCGAGATTTGTTTGAATATCCATATGTACATAGGATAATTCGAAATTCATCAAAAAGCAAGACCGCTATGTATGATTTTGACGTAAAAATTTTGTAACCGTGTTTGCAGTATAGAGAGATGCTCTCTCGATAGCTTCTTTTGTAGACGCTGCAATATGAGGAGTGAGAATGAGATTAGTATTATTCTTTGCATATTGAATGAGAGAACTATTTTTAGAGAGCGGCTCTTCATTGTACACATCCAAGGCAGCTGAATTAATTTTATTTTGCACAAGCGCTTGAAGAAGTGCTTTTGTATTTATGATGGCTCCACGTGCAGTATTCACAAGAATTGCAGACGGCTTCATTTTCTTAAAATGTTTAAAACTTATCATGTTGTGCGTTTCCTCTGTGAGGGGTGTGTGTATAGAAATAAAATCGCTCTTCCGAAGAAAAGTCTCAAAATTTACCTTTTTTGCGTGTTTCAATTTGATTTCACTCTCAGAAAGATATGGATCATATCCAATAACTTCAAGACCCAAACCCTTCGCACGTTTTGCTACCTCACTTCCAATACGACCAACCCCAACAATGCCCAAAATTTTACCATCTATTTCGGTGCCGATATACTCCCATCTTTTCCAAACACCCGTTTCCATACTCTGATGTGCAAAAGGGATTCGCCTTGCCGCCGATATCAGCAGGGCAATTGTATGTTCTGCGGTTGGAACCGAATGAATTCCAGAGAGATGAAAAAACGGTATATTTCTTGAGGCAAGATATTTTACATCAATATGGTTGGTTCCTGTTGTAGCTGAAACTATGCATTGAAGGTTTGAAGCTAACTTTAAAAGCGAAACGTTTACTGTTGTCTCTACTCGTACAACAAGAATATTTACCCGTGGAATGATTTTTATAAGACTGCCCCTTGATAGTCTCTCGGCTTTTACCTCGCCAACTCGTTGCATTATTTTTATAGATTGCGGAGTAAAATATTCCGGTTCAGTTATCAATATGAATGGTCTATTTTTTGAAGACATAAAAATTAGTGAGTTATATCTAGTATGCGTAACATAATTATACTCGAACACCAATCGCCTCTTGGATATTGTGAAAGTTGTCTTTCCTTAATAGCTCTGCAACGCCCTTGTTAATAGATCCGATCTGTTGAGGCCCCATAAAAACCATCCCGGTAATCAATTGAACCAACGAAGCCCCAAAACATATTTTTTGATACGCATCCTCTGCTGTAAAAACACCACCAACACCAATTAATATGAAACGCTCATGATACGTTTTATATGCGTATCGCAACAATTCGTTTGATTTTTTTTCGACCGGCTTACCGCTAAAATTCCCCGCCCCTGCTTTTTCGACCTCATCACGATCAAATGCGGGGTTGGAGCGGTCTTTGGCAAGATTTGAAAATATTAATCCGCTGATAAACGAATGTGGGGCAGCCACGTCAACAAGTTTTTTTATATCATCGACTGTTCGCTCGAGTGGCATTTTTATAAAAACTGGACGCTTGAGCTGAAGCGCTGAAAGACGCATGAGTGCTACCTCGAGCCCCGCGGAAGATGCAAGCTGTTCTTTAAGATTTTGTAGATTAAGCAAATTAGGGCAACTGATATTGAGCTCATAATAATCAAAATTCTTAAAACGCTCGGCGTCGCGGAAACCTGCCACAAGATTTTCAACCATAGCATTAAAATCGGGATACGCTTTGTTTGTGGCTCCAATACTTACCCCCCGCAATGCACTGCGCTCGCCTGACGGCATTTGAGCAAGCACGTGCGTAATTCCTTTGTTTTTAAAACCTTTATTAACCAATAACGACCGTGAACGCGGAAGACGCCCAAGCATTGGTGGTGTGTTGCCTTCATACGACTCGTGCGTAAGCGTACCAATTGTGTGAAATCCAAACCCAATGCTCGGTAAAATTTCGACAAGATCTGCGTTGTAATCAAACCCCGCTGAAAGCCCAATAGGATTTTTAAAAACTAAACCACACACTATTTGTTCTAAAATTGGATCATCATACCGCCACGCCATTCGTATAATGCTTTTAAAAAATGATGACCGCCCAAACCGCCTTCCGGTATGCAGAAAAAATTCATGAACATCGTCTGCTGGAAACAGAAATAAAATTCTTTTTATGACATTTCTATACAAAAACCCACTCAATGCGTACATATAGCTGGCCTTCTTGGACGATGTTCGAACCTTTGCCCTCTCACCGGACTCCGAGGCCGACCTCGATAAGCTCCGGCGGTTGCCCCGCAAAGAGTCTTCCGAAGAGCAGTCGGTCGCGGCGTAGGGACTCCCACGACTTTTCTCCCCATGGGGGTCAGTATCAGCGCTCTCGGCTCTCAGTGAAAGACGGGAAGCTATGCCGAGGCGGCAACAACGGCTGGGGCAACGAGCCTTCTCCAGCGCCCGCACCGCCCCCTACTCCACATGATACACACTCCATCTACATGCGTCCATTCTTATATACGTTATTGGATCTCGTTTCAGTGTGCTTCCTAATTTCTGATCTCCTATAGTACTCGTGAGTACCGAGTTCTCGGGTAAATGACCGGACCTAGAGCACCTCATCGTCGTAGGGTGTGATCCATTGCTCGATGAGTCGCTCGAACTCTTCCATCTGGTGGTCATTGAGGCCTGGGGGTTCGTAGATCATTTCCAGCCAGCCGATGACGTGAGACTCGATCCCATCGAGTGGCATCCCGGACTGCGCGTGTATTCGTTGCACAGTCTCCTCGACAGAAAGACGGCTGGCGTCGGCCCAGACGATCTGTCTTGCCTGAGGATCCACGGAGGCATGCTCTAGCGCATCGAGCACGTTCAAGAGCACCTGCTCGGACTGTTGCAACCGGTCATCCGGGTCACGCTCGATCGTGTCGTGCCCGGCGGGACGCTGTGTGTTGCGACGCGGCATCGGCTTCCCGTTCGGCCCCATCGCCTACCGCGACGATCGCAGTCGCATGGAGAGCTGGGAGTGTTCTATGCCGAGCGCCACCCACCGCTCAATGAGCGTCTTGAGTTTCTTGTACTCCCGGATCTGCTGACGGACCTCCGTGGCGAAGGTGGCTTGCACGTACGCCGTCCTGCTCTTCATGCGGTGCGTATAGCTGACCTGGTAGTACCCGCCGGTGTGGTGCTTGGGGTCCTTGTACTGCCTCGTGAGCGACCCCGGGCGCACGACACCAATCCGGCCGAGCTGCCGCTTAATCCGCTCAATCTCCTGGTCGATCTTCTCGAGTCGCCTTGCATCTATGGCCATGAATATAGCATATCTATGCTATACTCACGTGCCAAGCGATGAGGAGGCGGGCGGATGGAGCTGTGGAGGCATTGGTGTGTAAGTTTTATACAAAAAAAGAAAAGATTTGTAAAAGATTGAAAGCCCTTTTATAAAAGAAAACCCATGCGCTGTATGGGTTTTTGTTCTTTTGATAGTTTTCAATTTTTTACATTTTTCTTCATTTTGGAATCAAAACTTACAGATTGGTGAACCCGATCTGGCTCTTTTCTTGCTAGCTGATTCCGGCTGGGTCCTCACCCCATCATCGTCCGTACAGCGGCCCCTTCGGCGCCCATCATCTGAATCGACC
>JBBTUF010000028.1:0-9076 GCA_038063855.1 Patescibacteria group bacterium | reverse complement strand
AAGAAAATGCAGAAAAAGCACTTGAAGCAATCATTCCTTCAAAAGAGAACTTTCCATACACAATTCGTATTGTTTCTGAAACACTCTCATCAAACGGTTCATCATCGATGGGCTCTGTATGCGCCTCAGTACTTGCACTCATGGACGCGGGCGTACCAATAATTCGACCTGTTGCTGGCATTGCTATGGGGTTGATGATGGAAGATATTGAAAACTATAAAATTCTTACCGACATTCAAGGCCCCGAAGATCATCATGGAGACATGGATTTTAAAGCCGCAGGCTCCGCTGACGGCGTAACCGCCGTTCAAATGGACGTAAAAGTAAACGGTGTGACTGTGCAAATTCTCAAAGATACTCTTGCAGACGCGCGCGTTGCACGACTTCATATTTTAAAAACAATTCTTGAGGCAATCGCTGAACCACGATCCACACTTTCACCGCATGCACCTCGTGTTTTCCGTATGACCGTTCCTATTGATAAAATTCGTGACATTATCGGCCCCGGAGGCAAGGTAATCAACGAAATCATTGCGGAGACCGGGGCTCAAATCGATATTGAACAAACAGGCGATGTATTTATTACTGGGCCAAATGAAGAATCTGCCCGTAAAGCAGAACAGCTCATTAAAGCAATCATCAAAGAATTTGAAATAGGTGAGGTTCTCACAGGAACCGTCTCTCGCATATTTGAATTTGGCGCAATGGTTGAAGTAGGCCCGGGGCAGGAAGGTCTTGTGCACATATCCGAGCTCGCAAACTTTCGCGTTGGCAAAGTTACCGATATAGTAAATATAGGCGATACTGTCACAGTAAAAATAATCGAAATCGATTCAATGGGGCGTATCAACCTATCTATCAAAGCGCTCACCGAAACTCCTGAGGAAGCGGCAGCTCGCCGCAATCGACCAGCTCGCCCACCGCGAGAGCAACGACCTCGCCGATAAAAAAATAAAAGTACTCATGCCTGAAGAAATAAAAATCCGCACAATGAAGACGGATACTGACGAACTCTTAAAAAAAGAGAAGTCGTCATTTCTTGATATGTTTGCGCGCCAATCCGACGAGCGATATGAAAAAGGGTATCATCCGACACCACAACGCCCACGATCAAGTGGCCCAATCATTGTAAGTATTTTAATAATTCTTATTCTTATTGGGGGAGGTGCGGGAGTATATTTTTATATAAACCAAAAACCAGCAGAACCTAAGCCAGCTGAAATAGTAATACCGCGCCCAATTATAAATTCGGAAAAAGCTGAAAAAACAAAAACAAAAATTGGCGATCGTTCTGGCTTACTCATTAATCTTGAAAAAGAGCGGCAAACTTCAACAAGTGAACTTCGCTTGTTGCCAATTACGCTGTTTGATATTGGAACATCTGAACATCTCGCTACACCAAAAGATTTTTTTACCACACTCCGCATTGCGCCGCCTCCTGCATTTTATGAAGTATTAACCGGCAAATGGAATCTGTATACACAAAACCATAATTTTATCTTTCTTTTTGAAATTAATAATCGACTTAAAACACTTGGCACCATGCTTGAGTGGGAAGAGGCAATGCCCGCAACGCTTGGTTCAATTATCAATCGCGCCGACATCGGCACTCGTGCATATAAAGACCTTATAATAAAAAATGTTGACTCTCGCATCAGCCTTGCAACTCCCGACGATGCAACACAATGGGGGTATTCGATTGTTGTTGGTAAATATCTTGTAATAACAACCTCCGAATCCGAACTCAAAAATGCCATCGAGCGCATCGTTGCCGGCCCCCTCAACGAATGATACACTTGACCCATATGGACACAAAAGAATTTGAAGCGGCGCTAACCCGCGAAAAACAAAACATAGAAAAAACTCTTTCTTCTATCTCAAAAAAGAACCCAAAAAATCCTGACGATTGGGAAGCAAGTTACCCAAACCTCAATGTCGATTCGGCCGACAAAAACGATATGGCCGACGAAGTAGAAGAGTTTGACAATGCTCTCGGCGTCAATTCAGTACTTGAAGAAAAACTTGGCGACATTAACGCCGCGCTCGAACGCATTGCGCGTGGTACCTATGGAAAGTGTGAAAAGGGCAGAGAATCAATCGACCTTAACCGCCTTCGCGCAAACCCCGCCGCCCGCACCTGCGTAAAACATTCGTAAAAACATTTGAAAAAACTTTTGTAAATGCTAGTGTTGGAATTAGACAATCCGTACCTTGTCTCAGCTTAAAGGAGACTATCATGACGATGACTGCAAAAGAATTCATGAATTCGCTGAGTTTCTCGAGAAAAATCCTGGCAGTATTCACCAAGGCCCACGATAAGACAAAAGGAGGTTCACGTGAGAGCTCTTGAATTCAAAACAGATAAAGATGGCTATCTTAAATTTGTAGGGCGACAAAGTCGTCTAACTCAAGAAGAACTTGCGCTGGTAAAAGAGATCGAAAAAATGAAGCTAAGCTTTCCAGACATGACGCACAGCTATAAAGAGAGTTTATTGCCAGAACTCGAAGCTATCCATAGAGCCCAAATGCGATCGATGGGCCCATACTACTGGATAAATCGTTTCCCACATATTTTCCCTCACTAAACATGAGCCTCGAGCATAGCACCACGCTATGCTCTTTTTTTATTTGATAAAAATCGCTCAACTTGCTACGAATGATGCGTGTCTACTAAACTTCATTCAGGGCAAATAGTTGGCCTCGCAGGTCTACCTATCGAGGTTGAAATCGACCTCACGCCCGGCTTGCATCATTTTTCCATTGTAGGGCTTGCCGATAAAGCCGTCGATGAATCAAAAGAACGCGTATGCGCCGCCATTAAAAATTCGGGCTTTCGCTCGCCGCGTAAAAAGAATCATCGTATCACGGTAAACCTCGCACCCGCTGACTTACAAAAAGAAGGGGCGCTCTTTGATTTTTCTATCGCACTCGCATATTTACTCGAATCGGGGCAGATCGCATTTGATCCCGTAAATAAATTTTTCTTGGGTGAGCTCGCGCTCAATGGTTCGCTCCGACCCATTCGTGGCATTCTGCCACTCGTACTTGCCGCGCGCGACGCCGGCTTTACCGAAATTTTTATACCGAAAGGCAATTCCGAAGAAGCGCGTCTCGTTGAAAACATTTCTCTCTTTGAGGTCTCATCTCTCGCTGATGCAATCGAACATCTCGAACAAAAAGTTGCGATTACTCCACTCGCGCACGAAAAATTTAAAGAAAAATACGTCGCACACGCAACCGATTTTTCTGATATTAAGGGTCAGGAGTTTGCAAAACGGGGGATTGAAATTGCCGCCGCCGGTAACCATCACATCGCACTCATTGGCCCGCCCGGCACTGGTAAAACTCTCATTGCTCGTGCACTTCCGTCGATACTGCCACCACTTTCATTTGACGAGGCACTAGAAATTACCTCAATTCATAGCATTGCGGGCACGCTCGAGTCGGGCATTATGAGCACGCGACCATTTCGCAACCCACATCACACCGCCTCTTATGTATCGCTCGTTGGCGGTGGGGCATACCCACGCCCAGGTGAAATAACTCTCGCGCACCGCGGTGTATTGTTTCTTGATGAATTCCCAGAATTTGATCGCCGCGTCATTGAAACCATGCGCCAACCGCTTGAAGACAGAACAATTTCGATTTCCCGCGCGCGCGGGTCTCTCACGTTTCCTGCGAGCATTATGCTTGTTGCCGCTATGAACCCATGCCCTTGCGGCAATCGAGGCTCCACTAAAGAGTGCGTCTGTGCACCACGCCAACTCGCATACTACAGTCGCAAACTATCGGGTCCTATACTTGATCGCATTGATCTTTGGATTTCAATGCCGCAAGTAGAGTACAAAAAACTTGCTGATGATACAACTGCCGCAGGGGAATCTTCCGCAACTATTAGAAATAGGGTAACAACGGCGCGTGCGACACAGACAAAACGATTTGGAAATAACGAGACAAAAACAAACGCGCATATGAACTTACGCGAAATTAAAAAATTCTGTACACTCGACCTCGAAGAGAAAAAAATTATTGAAGACGCATCGCGCCGCCTCGATCTCTCGGCACGCGCATATCATCGTGTATTAAAAGTTGCACGCACTATTGCTGATCTTGTGGGATCAGAAAAAATTAAAACAGAACATTTGCTGGAGGCAATTCAATACCGTCCCCACCGCGAGACATTTCTTTAAAATAAGTTCTCGCGTATACTGTGCGTATCATCTCCTATGGCTACGCTTCCTTCGATCGCTGATATCATGACAAAAAATGTTGTTGCAGTCACGCCCGACACGCTTGTTATTGAGGCTGCTGAACTTTTTTCAAAACACAATATCAACGGTGTTCCTGTCATCGATAAAGACCGTAGACTTGTTGGCATTCTTACCGAATATGATCTTCTTACAAAAGGAGCAGCTCTTCACCTCCCAACATTCATAAAATTACTCGGAGAATTTAAAATCCATAAAAATGACAAATCTCTCGTGCGTGATGATCTTCAAAAAATCGTCACCCTTACTGTTGCCGACGTAATGAATGATGACCCGTTAACCCTCTCCGCAAACGCATCTTTGGAAGAAGCGGTACTCGCGTTTGCGGAGCATCATCGCGTTAACCCAATCCCCATTGTCAACGCCTCAAATCATCTTACGGGTATTATAAGCCGATTCGATGTTATTAAATTTTATAGCCCATTTCGTGCTAGTACCGTGCCTGAAATACGTAACGAGCGAGATCTTGATAAAAAAATGAACACATTCTTGAATGCGTTTGAGAAAAAATTTATTCTTGTAAGTCGCTTTCGCAACAAATACTGGCTATTATTTAGCCTACTCTTTTTGGTAGTAGGTTTTTTCTTCGCCCTCTTCCTGTTTGGAAGAGTTATATTCAACTCCTAAGAATCACTCTAAAATGGGTTTTTAGCGCCACGAACTTCAAAGTGCAAATGTGACCCTGTAGATTTTCCTGTGTTGCCAGCTCTACCTATTTGCTGACCCTGATATACGCTATCGCCAGAATTAACGCCAACCGAACTCAAATGTCCGTAGAGAGTTTGTGTGCCATTCGCGTGCGCGATAACTACATATTCACCATACCCACCATTCCAGCCGGATGAGCGAGCGATAATAACCGTGCCTGATGCTGATGCATACACTGGAGTACCACGAGGGGCAGCGAGATCTACACCATTGAATCCATGGAGTCCTTGCGAACGAACATACCCAAATATTGGAGATTTGTAGTATCCTCCCAAGTCAGGACCACCACCACGTACTATTGTAGGGCGCGGTTTACCCGGTGAGCCCACCTGTGTTTCAGATATGGTAATTTCACCATCTGGTATGACTATCTCATCCCCAAGCGCGAGACGATCGTTTGGATTCAAGTCGTTGAAATTCACAATATCATCAAGATCGCCGCCATATTTTTTTGCAATCGATGCAATAGTGTCTCCTTTAGTAACAATATGTTTTACTCCTGACACCGGCAAAATAACAAGTGTATCTCCTTCTTTAATCATGCCACCACGAGGAATATTGTTTGCCCACATAATAGTTGCTACAGAAACTCCAAACGACTTTGCGATTACCGGCAACGAATCACCACGATGCACCACATAACTCGTAATTTTATATGAGATGCTACTCTCTGCAGCCTCTGCAACGTTGCCGAGGGGACCTACGGAAGACGCTAGCGACGTACTATTCACAAATTGGAGTTCCGAATTTTTCTCTGCAGCTCTCGGATCTGCAACAGGACTCGCAGAAAGAAACGGAAACGGCTTCGTTTCAGGATCTGGGATTACCTGATTATTTTCAACAAATTCATTTTCTGAAATTCCAAATAAACTTTTTACAAATGAGAACAAACTAAAAGCGTGAGCTTCGGCAGGATGAACCAAAAAACCAGTAAAAACTAAAAAAACGCCCAAAAGCGTCATAAAAGCCGAAAACTTCTTTCTGAAAAGAAGTTTTTTTAAACCTAATTCTTTGGTTTTTTGTTTTATTTCCATTCGCTCAATAATTGTTCTATTGACCTACAAACAAAAGCGGGTCTTAATGAGTCCTTCTATCTACTCCACCATAGTAGCACAAGAACAGGGGTATTTTCAATATGGAGTGGAAATGTGTTTTTTTCTGTTGTAGTAATGGTTTTTTGACATTATACTCACCTTATCAATGCCAATTCTTGATAGTTTAAACGATCACCAACGAGAAGCCGTCTTGAAGACTGACGGAGCACTTCTGATTATTGCAGGTGCCGGATCAGGCAAAACAAAAACTATCGCTCACCGTATCGCATATTTGATCTCTCAAGGTATTGCGCCCAATAAAATTCTTGCTGTAACTTTTACAAACAAAGCGGCAGGTGAGATGCGAGAACGGGTTGAAATGCTCTTGAATAAAGAAAAGATTCATGTGAACCGCGAGTATATGCCTTTTTTGGGCACATTCCATTCGCTTGGTGTATACATTTTGAGACATGACGGATATCGTATCGGCATTTCGAAACATTTTAGCATTCTCGATGAAGAAGATACTCGAAAAATTATCCGTGATCTTATCCAAGATTTTGAGCTCAATCCCGAAAGTTACCCCGTGCCACGTATTCGAAACGCTATCTCTGGGTTTAAAAACGAGCTTATCGACACTGCCGCTTTCGCGCGCGATGCAGATGGCAGCCCCTACCAGCAAAAATTGCTTGCGCTCTACACGGCATACGAGGCACAGCTCCAAAAAATGAAAGGGTTAGATTTTGATGATCTCTTATTAAAAACTGTCATCGTTCTTCAAGATCATCCAGAGGCGCTCGCATACTGGCAAGACCGATGGAGCTATATTCATATCGATGAATATCAAGACACAAACAAAGCGCAGTATATTCTCTCGCGACTCCTTGCCGCACGCCATAAAAATATCGCAGTGGTAGGAGATATCGATCAAGCGATTTATTCATGGCGCGGCGCTGACTGGAGAAACATTTTACAATTTGAAAATGATTGGCCGAATGCACGCCTCATAACCCTTGAAGAAAATTATCGTTCGACTCAACTCATACTTGAGGCGGCAAACGCGGTGATTGTTAATAATCAAGAACGAAAAGAAAAAAATCTTCGTTCGGAACGCGAGCGCGGAGAGTCTATTGGTCTTGTACTCCTTGAGGATGAGCGCCGAGAAGCACTTTTTATTGCCTCATACGTTGAATATTTAAAAACCGAGGGCATTAAGCCTGGTTCGATCGCAGTACTCTTCCGCACCAACGCGCAATCGCGAGCAATCGAGGAAGCATTTTTGAAAAAAAATATTCCATACAGACTTATTGCTGGGGTAAAATTCTACGAGCGGAAAGAGGTAAAAGATGTTCTCGCATATCTCAAATACGCCCTCAATCCCGATGACGTTCTTTCTCGAAAAAGAATTCTTAATACTCCACCACGTGGCGTTGGAAAAGTACTTGCCCTAAAATATATCGGGGGGATTGGGCTCACACAAAAAGAAAAAGATAAAATTGCAATTTTTGAATCAATTGTAGAAAATATTCGTAAAAGTATACAAACAAAAAAACCGTCGGAGGTACTAACACACGTAATTCGATCAGCTAGCTTTGAAAAATATTATAAAGGGAACAAAAGCGAAGAAGACCGAACAGAAAATATTAAAGAATTACTCTCTGTCGCGCGAAAATTTGATGACCCTACATTCGGTGGAAAACCACCCGAAGGAATCGAAAAACTTCTTACCGAAGCTGCGCTCTCGACGCAAGAAACAGAAATTGAAGATAAAGATTCTCAAGTAATTCTTTTAACTGCACACGCAGCCAAAGGCCTGGAGTTCGATGTTGTGATTATCGCAGGTATGGAAGAAGGTTTATTTCCTCATAGTCTTTCAGAGACTGAACCTGCTATCGAAGAAGAGCGCCGACTATTTTATGTAGCACTCACTCGAGCTCGCCAAAAAGTTATGATAACATTAGCCGGTCGCCGTATGCTCTACGGAGAAGTTTCATTTAATGACCCGTCGCGATTTCTCTCAGAAATTCCCTCCGCACTTATCGCAGGGCCCGATATTAAAGATCTACACGACATGCAAAATAAAGACAATGAATACAATGAAGAAGAAATCTCAATATTCTGACACCGCGGCCAATACCCTTATGGGGCAACATTTTTTGACGTCTCAAAAAATTACAGAAGACATGGTTACGGCCTCATTCGTTACCAAAAAAGATGTAATAGTTGAGGTCGGCCCCGGCAAAGGAATATTAACGCACGAGCTCGCAAAACACGCAAAAAAAGTTATTGCGATTGAAAAAGATCCGCGATTCATACAACCGCTCAAAGAAATGTTCAAAGAGAATAAAAATATTGAAATTATCGAAGGTGATATCCTTGACACGCACATTACAAAAAAATTACCCAAAAAATATAAACTTGTTGCAAATATTCCGTATTATCTTACTTCAAGATTATTGCGGATTTTTTTGGAATCTGCACAAAAACCTCAATCAATTACTGTGATGATTCAACGCGAAGTTGCAGAGCGAATTTTGGCTCACCCTCCGCAGATGAATTTACTTGCACTCTCGGTACTGGCGTACGGCACGCCGCGCATCGTACAAAAAGTTTCGCGCTCGCACTTCAAGCCACAGCCCGATGTTGACTCGGCAATCATTACCATTACGAATATCTCCGATTCATTTTTTAAAAAAAATACTATTTCCGAAAAAATATTTTTTGAAATAACAAAAAAAGCATTCTCCAAAAAAAGGAAAATGCTTCGCAATTCTATCAGCGTCGATTCACAAAAACGCCCTCAAGAACTCTCACTCAACGATTGGATAAATATTATTATCGAATTCATTAGATAAATTATCTAAATTAGCTAAAACTTCGTCTTGTTTTGTTTGCGCTTGTAAATCCCACCACGCTTTTTCAACGTAAAAATATATTTTGTTGCCAACCTTAACTAAATTAGCCTGTATTTGAGCCCTTCCAGAAAAATCGAAGCCCTTGTCTACGTTAAACGTGACCGTATCACCTACGGTAACAGCGTAAACATTCTCGGACCAAAACAAAACT
>JBBTUF010000027.1:0-13265 GCA_038063855.1 Patescibacteria group bacterium | reverse complement strand
AAAATCCCAATCAAAACATACCGCCGCCCGCGTGCCGAGTTTGAGCTTCAAGCCCTGGAAATGCTCCAAAGAAAATAATTGAAAGCGGCATAAGAATCCAATGTAATACAAAAGATGGTCGTTTGCGCTCATGAAAATCTTCACGGGTACGACGAAGCATTGCCTGCGAAATAACCGCGGAAGTAATAATGCCAAACATCGAAATAATCATAATATTGCGCGTAATGTATGGAAGATTTTTTAAAATAAGCCATGTTCTGTATTCGCGTACTGATAAATACACTGGCAACCACCCGAGCGCAAACATTAAAAGCGCGTTAGTAGCCCACGACCAAAACCCCTCAACCAAATTAAACGAAAATTTTAATTTTTTTATGCGCGAAATTTTTCTATTTTTTATAAACCCAAAGAGTACGTAGGGCACATTTTCGACTCCCCACCCCCAACGACGCTGTTGACGATATACATTTTTAAAAGTTTGCCAGGTACTCGGGGCTATATTTGCATCGAGCGACACGGGGTATGACATGGGCACCACAGACCAATCGCCATCGTAATACATGAAATGATTCCAAAAAATTCGTGAATCTTCCGACACAATATTTGTTTGCCAAAAATCAACCTCAACCAAACTCTTGAAACTCATCGAATGTGAAGAAAATGTAGTAAGCCTCTCCGGGCGTTCCTGTTGCATCATTTGCCAAAAAGTTCCCGAAGTTGCAACCACTCGTGATATGGCACCAATATCCCACACGTTGTTATGATAAAACGGCACTGGTTGAAAACTCGAGCGATACGGTTTTTCAACAGTAAGAAAATGCCAGGCAAGACAAAAGAAAAATTGCGGATAGAGCTTGGTGTCGATATCAAACGATGAGGCAATAATGTGTTCGTACGGAATGGCGCGGGCGTCGATAACTTTTTTCGCCTCTCGCATAGCCCATGTTTCATTTGAACCTTTCCCGCGCATTTCACCCGGCAACCCTTGTGGATGATACGTAACCATGAATATACCAAAGACGTCTTTATACTTTTCAATAAAGCTATCGCCCATTGCATGCACCTCGGCACCGGCGTCTTCCATTGCTAACACAACAATCATTCTATCGCGCGGCCACCCGCACGCCTCAATTGACGAAAGCGTTTCGTGAACAATTTCTTGAGATTCGCCAGCTGTCGGCAAAACAACAAGGTGCTGCAGATGATTCCATTTCATCGGCTTTAAACGCTCCTGCCAATCAAGTAAAAAATTGTGCTGAATGTGCCGCCAGCTCGCTCGAATATGAAACGCAAGAAATATGGTTTTTATCAACCAATATAAATCAAACGCGATAATAAAAATGGCGACCCACACGGGGCGCTTCCATGAAAGGAAGACAACGAGCACCAAAGTTCCCCACGCAAGCAGTGCGGGTAAAATTTCGAGCGCGCGATACAATACACGGTCAGTCCCCTCAAGATCTGCCGCGCTTCCAATATGAAGATATTTTTTTATATCGTATGCCACAAAAACTAGCTTAAGGCTAGCAAAAAAAGGCTATTTTGTCATTCGTTTGGAATTAGACAACTCCATATGAACACTTCTTTATTCGCTCTTTCTCTTCTTCTCCATTCGTCTCGCGGCTTCCTTGCGCAATATATCAATATAATCTTCATCTCTATCCTTGGATTCACCCACCTCAACAACACGCTCTAATAACGATTTATCATCGAGAGTCTGAACTTCCTCTCGCCGACGAGTTGCTTCTTTTTGCCTCTCTGTCATAATTTCCTCTGCTTTTTTAATTTCCTCCTCCGGTGGTTGAAAATTTTCTAGTGATGTAGACATATCTAAAGTTTACCCTCCCCCAATAATTATTGTCAACCAACAACTCAACATGGTCAACATTCGATGTTGACCATATCACATATAGATTTTTGGTTATTTTGTGCGCCCGCATGGATTCCCGTCCGAACGGACTTAGTCCGAGTGGGTACCGTTGAGTTCTATTCTGGTGGGCACACTAGGATTCGAACCTAGAACCGGTCGTGTATAAGACGACTGCTCTACCATTGAGCTATATGCCCAAAATTTTTTTAATAAATCTTCTGCCCGCTGCTGATTTTAAATACAGTTCTCTTGCCCTCGCTTCTTCAAACGTAGCATATTTTTCAGTATAGACAACTTTAAAATTTTGCATCCAACGTGTAGAGCGAGTATGACCACTTCGATGCTCTAATAATCGTCTTTCTAGATTATTAGTAAAACCTTTATAAAACTTTCCATTTTCATCTCGCAAAACATATACAGTAAAGGTCATGGTATATAAGACGATTACTCCCCGCCCGACTGAACGAACTGATTTTATTCAGTCGTTCGGGCGGGTACCGTTGAACTACAGGCGCAGAACCGCCTAGGTTTTATCCTACGCAGTTCCGACTATTTGCGCAAATTCGTCGCGCTCGATTGTTTCGTTTGTAATAAGGCGGTTCGCGATTTCATCAAGTTTATCACGGCGCGCCCTTATTATTTCGCCCGCTCGTTCATATGCCTTTTTCATAAATGAGGTCACCTCTTTGTCGATAATCCCTGCGGTCTCTTCAGAATAATTACGCTCTACGCCAATTTCTTTTCCGAGGAACACGAGCTCGCTAGAATCACCGTATGTCACCGGACCAATTTTTTTACTCATACCATAGCGTTGCACTAGATCGCGCGCAATCGCTGTCGCTTTACGTAAATCATCAGAAGCGCCAGTAGTCATCTCACCGAATACTTCTTCCTCGGCGGCATATCCACCCAACGAGACCGCAAGCTCATCCATAAAATGCGAGCGAGAATACAAGTGTTTATCAAATGTCGGGAGTTTTAGTGTATAACCAAGTGCCCGTCCACGTGAGATTACCGAAACTTTGTGTACTGGATCCGCATTTGGCAAGCTTGCCGCGACAAGTGCATGCCCCGCTTCATGATATGCAGATATCTTCTTTTCATCTGCATTAATTACATGCCCCTTGCGCTCTGGACCCAACAATACTTTATCAATCGATTGCATAAGATCAAGCTCGCTTATTTCTTTTTTACCTCCACGAGCAGCTAAAATTGCAGCTTCGTTTACAAGGTTTTCAAGATCAGCTCCCGAAAAACCCGGCGTGCGCTCCGCGATATGTTTTAATCGCACATCTTTTGCAAGAGGTTTGCGTGAAGAATGAATCATCAAAATTGCTTCACGCTGTTTGATATCTGGCAAATCAATAACAACTCGTCTATCAAATCGGCCAGGGCGCAAGAGCGCGGGATCGAGCACATCGGGACGATTCGTTGCCGCCATAATAATTACTTGATCTGATGTATCAAACCCGTCCATCTCTACCAATATCTGGTTGAGTGTTTGCTCTCGCTCGTCGTGCCCACCGCCCATGCCCGCACCTCGATGGCGGCCAATTGCATCAATCTCATCGATAAAAATAATCGCAGGTGCTGCCTTTTTTGCAACTTTAAACAAATCACGTACGCGGCTGGCGCCAACGCCAACAAACATTTCCACAAACTCAGAAGCTGACATTTGGAAAAATGGCACGCCGGCCTCGCCAGCCACTGCCTTTGCAAGCAATGTCTTGCCGGTACCCGGCGCGCCCATCAAAAGCACCCCCCTCGGAATTCGCGCACCAATATCAAGAAACTTTTTTGGGAACTTTAAAAAATCTACAATTTCTTTTAATTCTTCTTTCGCTTCATCAACGCCCGCAACATCTTTAAATGTTACACGATTTTTTTCATTGTCGGGCGCAATTACTCGCGCTCGTGATTGACCAAAACCAAACGCTTGCACGTTTGATCGTTGCACTTGCCTACCCATAAACCAAATGAAGCCTACGATAAACAGAAGCGAAATTAAGCTCGGTAAAAGTGCGTTAAACCAAAACATAAAGCCCGATGGATTTTTTTCAACATGCTGAAAACTCGAAAGTTGTTCGGGCTTAACACCATAGTTAGTTAGCGTCTCTGTGAGTGACGCTTGTTCTTCTTTTTTTGATATTGCGAGCGAATTGTCCTTAAATTTAACACTCAATTCATCTCCTTGCACGGCAATTTCTGCAACCGCACCTTCATTTACTTTTTTTACGAGCTCGGAAAGAGAAATCTGTTTTTGCTCTTGAACAGACCCATTAAGTCCCACGTAAATGCTCACCAGAAAAAAGAAAATTAATAAACCATACACAACATTTCTCGAAAATAACTTCATAGTATGACTAGTATACCGAAAAAAAATCCCCGAGGCAAGATGCTGCCTCGGGGCTTCTGTTTCTTTTTTGTCTATTTACTCTTGAGCCTCCTGTTCTGCGTGGCATTGCCGGTCAACCTTTGCTCCCCGATCACGCCGTTCTCCTCTATCAAGCTTCAGCTTTGAGTCATGATTGCCATTGTATGGCAACACACCCCCACCATTCGTATGATGACCATCCCCATTCGACACAGACTTTGTCGAGTTCTGCTTAGTCCCGCCGACCTTCGCCAGCTGAAAGTTGAGAAACCTCTTGAGATGATGCGGCATCTTGCTGAATGGGTTTTGACCTGTCTTGAATGCCTGCGTAGCGCCTTTGTATCCAGACAGGTAGTCCACCGCGCTTTCGTTTGATTTGAATACCTCCAAAACCTTAAGCTCGGCGCCATCAAACGAAAGAGCTATTGCGTACTCTTGGCCGGGCTGACCCTGTTCGCTGTAACTTCCGGCGATGACCGCCACACCACTAACGCCTTCGAACAACATCTCCTTTAGACCAGTTGTCGCACTGGCCTCGAGCTGACTCTTCTGACTTGAGTACGCGACCCGAGCTGCAAAGATCATTTGGAGATGCTCTTTTATCCTATGCACCAGAAACTGCGCGAATGATTCTTCTGCGAGAAAATACTCCGCGTATTCTCGGTAACACAACTCGAGAAGGGCAACTTGGCGCTCATTTGCTACAGCCTGGTCGTACGGTTTGCCGTCTTTGCGCGCCTTGATTGCGGCAATGATTTGCTCGATGCGCCTCTGCCTTTTCGTGTACTCTGCGCGTGTGATCGAAAATATTAGCACAAACCGCTGCGCCTTTTTGATCACTTCTCGCGCCGAGAGCACGCCGTGCACAGGGAAAAACTTCTTGACAAAGGAAAAATTGAAACAAAAACGCACAACTTCCTCTGCGCTAATAATCCCGTGATCCCCCTCTATCGCCTCAGCGGCTTCGTAGAAAAATCCATACAACGTGTCGAGAAGCTCGTTTGCCGCTGCGATCAAGACTTCTTCCTTCCGACTCGCCAACTCGAGAAATCGTGCATAGACCGCGATGAACACAGGGGCTATACCTGTGAGCCACGCAGTCTTTCGCGCTCGCTCATGGCGAATTCTCTCAACCTCCGCGAGTCGTGCCCTCTCCGCGACATCTTGCTCGAGATTTTGAAGTCTTGCGAGTAATTCAGTAGCCTTGTCGATAGCACTCATAGTGCACCCCTTTGTCTAGTTAGTGTTGCTTGTTTTATGCTTCTTGCTGTTTCTGCGTGATTTTTCAATGTAACGTCGGTGACTATTATATAAGAAATATTATATTTTGGCAAGTCCCGACGTAAAACTCGATTTGACGCCATACAACCGCTCAAGTAGAGTCGTGGGTATGGCAGAATCTACTATATATTGTATTTCGAAGACTGACGCCCGCTGGCCAAACCTATTACATGAATTGCCTATCAAGGCTCAACCAAAACAGCTGTATATTAAGGGCGAATTGCCTCCGTCTGATACTCTCGTCGTCGCAGTAGTCGGCACTCGAAGACCATCTAATTACGGAAAAGACGCGACTACTGAAATCGTTCGCGCGCTGGCACGCCGTCGCATTGTCATCGCCTCGGGCATGGCACTCGGTATCGATTCTATTGCACACAAAACAGCCCTTGAAGAAAACACTCCAACAATAGCAATCCTCGGATGTGGATTAAATCCAAACGTTTTATACCCAAAAGACAACCTTACGCTTGCTGAAAAAATCTACGAACACGGAGGCGCACTTATAAGCGAATACCAGCCAGATCAAAAACCAGAGCTTTGGACATTCCCTCAACGCAATCGCATCATTGCCGGCATTGCAAAAGCAATTATCGTAATTGAGGCAGGTGAAAAAAGTGGAGCGCTCATTACTGCTCGCTTCGCTACAGAATATGGTCGCGACGTACTTGCGCTCCCCGGACAAATATTTAACTCGCAGGCACAAGGAACAAATATCCTAATAAAAAATGGCGCCACGCCAATTACATCAGCGGATGATATTTTAGAAGCGCTTGGATTTGAAATTGATGCAACAAAACCCGATGAAAATAAATTTGTATCATCCGATGAAGAAAAAATTCTTGCGGTACTCAATGAACCGGAATCGCTCGATGCTATTATTAAACAAACAAAACTGCCCGCACGCACAGTACTCGCCTCAACGACTCTGCTCGAAATCCGTGGTATGATAAAAAACATTGGCGGCGGCATGTATAGAAAAATCTAAACAAAAATTGTATGCCAAGAAAATTAAAAGAAAACACGCTCGTAATCGTTGAATCTCCCACCAAGGCGAAAACTATTTCGCGCTTTTTAGGCAAAGGATACGTCGTCACATCAAGTTATGGCCATATTCGTGACTTACCGAGCTCTTCACTTGGTATTGACGTTGAAAATAATTTTGCTCCTCATTACATTATCCCCCGCAAAAAAAGCAAAACCGTAAAAGAACTCAAGGCTGAAGCAAAAAAAGCAACTCGAATTATACTCGCAACTGATGAAGACCGCGAGGGAGAAGCTATCGCATGGCATCTTGCACACGCACTTGGTATTGAAACGCCTAAACGCATAGTCTTTCATGAAATTACCGAAACTGCTATTCATGAAGCACTTAAAAACCCACGGCCTCTTGATATCCACCTAATCGATGCCCAGCAGGCACGACGAGTACTCGATCGCATTGTAGGATATAAGCTTTCTCCATTTTTATGGAAAAAAGTTATGCGTGGCCTATCGGCAGGGCGTGTTCAATCTATCGTGCTTCGACTTATTGTTGAACGCGAACGCGAACGACAAGCATTTCAAAAAGAAGAATATTGGACAATCGACGGAACCTTTGAAACAAAAAATAATAAAACTTTTATTACAAGTCTCATAGAATACGATGGCAAAGCGCTCGATAAATTTGATATTAAAGATGAAAAACATGCAAATACAATCGCAAAAGATCTTTCGAGCCAATCATGGCATGTAGAATGTGTTGAAAAAAAACGATCCGAACGCGCAGCGCTTGCGCCATTTATAACAAGCACCCTCCAACAAGAAGCCTCTCGCCGTCTTCGATTTTCTGCAAAACAAACAATGATGCTCGCCCAACAGCTCTACGAAGGCATTGAGCTCGCCGAAGGTTCAGTCGGTCTTATTACCTATATGCGCACAGATTCCACCAATCTTTCGACTGACTCACAAATTGCGGCAAAACTTTTTCTCGAGACAACCTATGGAAAAGAATTTACGCTTACTTCACCGCGTATTTTCAAGAAAAAATCAAAAGGGGCACAAGAAGCTCACGAAGCAATTCGCCCGTCAGATGTCACCCGCACTCCAGAACTCATAAAAAAATACCTCGACCCAAAACAAGCGAAACTATATGATCTCATTTGGCGACGTTTTGTTGCCTCTCAAATGCCAAACGCTATTTTTGATCTTACAACTATTGACGTGCGTTCTCCTCACGGCATGATGCGTGCGAGTGGCCAAGTCATACTGTTTGAGGGATTTTTGAAAGTCTGGCTCTCAAAATCTGAAGAGACAATATTGCCAGATGTTTCTGAAAAAGAATCTGCATCTCTCATAGCGTGTGAACCACTTCAACATTTTACAGAACCCCCGGCACGATATTCCGAAGCTTCACTCGTTAAAATTCTTGAAAAAAATGGTATTGGTCGACCATCAACCTATGCTCCTACCATGTCCACCGTTGCTGAACGTGGATATGTAGCAAAAGACGAAGGACGCAGATTTTATCCAACCGAAGTTGGCATAACTGTCAATGACATGTTGGTAGAACACTTCCCGGAAATTGTAGATATGGAATTTACCGCACGAATGGAAGAAGAACTGGATGAAATCGCCGAAGGAAAAATAGAATGGACTCCTGTAATAAAAGAATTTTATGAACCTTTTGCAAAACATCTTGAAGCCAAATACGAAACGGTCGAGAAAAAAGATATGACCGAAGAAACGGGCGAGATGTGCGAAAAATGCGGCAAGCCAATGATTTTACGCTTTGGCCGTTTCGGACGATTTATCGCATGTTCAGGATTTCCTGATTGTAAAAACACAAAAACAGTGCCTCCGAAATCACTTGGCTTCAAATGCCCTGGATGCAAGGAAGGCGACTTAGTAGAGCGCCGCACAAAAACTCGTCGACTCTTTTACGGTTGCTCACGATACCCCGACTGCAAATATGCGACATGGAAAAATCCCGCTTTGGAACACAGCGAGCTTACCAGTGAAAAAATAAATGTTAAAGAATCAGAAACCCCAGAAAAAGAAAAAGAAGAAGTAGAAAACGAAACCGAATAAATGCTATGTGGGAAACGTTTACAAAAAAACTCACCCACTATACACCTCTTGAACAAGAGCTCATTCGCACTGCCCTTACCATCGCTGATGAAAGCCACAAAAATCAAAAACGTGATTCTGGTGATCCATATATTTCTCACCCAATCGCAGTTGCAGAAGAACTCATAAAACTGAAGCTTGATGCCTCTACTATCGCGGCAAGCCTCCTTCATGATGTTATTGAAGATTGCAATGTAACCTCACAAGAGCTGGAAGCAAAAGTGGGACATGAAGTTACATTTTTGGTAGAAGCCCTCACAAAACTCGATCGCGTACGTTACCAAGGTTTTGAACGAAAGGTTGAATCAACACGTAAAATGTTTCTTGCAGTCGCTGAAGATATCAGAGTGGTGCTTATTAAACTCTCGGACAGGCTCCACAACATGCGCACTATTCATGGCGTGCGCCCCGAAAAACGCAAACGAATCGCACAAGAAACGCTTGAAATTTATGCACCCCTTGCACACCGCCTCGGCATGGGTGAATGGAAAGGCGAACTCGAAGACCTTGCATTCCCAATTGTATACCCTGAAGAATGCGAGTGGCTTGCCAACATATCAAAAAATATCCTCTCGCGTCGTAAAGATTATTTAGAACGTATCACGCCGATAATTCGCGATGAACTTGCGCGCGGAAACATACATCCAGACCGCATCGACTATAGAACAAAACGATCCTATAGCCTGTGGAAAAAACTTTTACGCTATGATCTCGATATCGAGCGCATAACTGATTTGGCAGCACTCCGCATTATCGTAAGCTCCATCGAAGAATGCTACCAAGCGCTCGGCATTATTCACGCTCTTTGGAAGCCCATGCCAGGCAAGATTAAAGACTATATCGCAATGCCAAAATCAAACGGCTATCAATCACTTCATACAACAGTCATCTGCATTGATGGCATTATTACTGAATTTCAAATTCGCACAAAAGAAATGCATGAAGCGGCCGAAATTGGTATTGCAGCACACTGGGCCTATGACGAGGCCGGTAAACCAAAAAAAGGCATACACGCTGGAAATGAAAAAATTGCATGGATTCGAAAACTCCAAGAATGGCAAAAAGAATTTGCCGATGGAACAAACGAAGATTTTATGGAAGCGCTTAAGATCGACTTTTTTAAAGACCGCATTTTTGTACTCACGCCAAAAGGTGAAGTAATCGACTTGCCTGAAGGCGCAACACCCATCGATTTTGCGTATCATATTCATTCAGAAATTGGTGACCATATGACTGGCGCGCGTGTCGGTGGCAAAATGGTGCCGTTTTCTTATGTGCTCGCCTCGGGCGACTCCGTAGAAATTATTTTACAAAAAAATCAAAAACCAAGCCCCGATTGGCTCTCAATGGCACGATCTTCTCTCGCACGAGGTCATATTCGCTCTTCACTTCGCAGACTTGGCATAGAAATTAACTCTACTCCTCGCGAAAAAACTCGCACGAAAGATATTACATTTCATATTGTTCGTCAAAACAGAATCGGCCTTCTAAAAGATATTACAACGCTTCTTTCTCGCGAACATATCAATATTCTCAAAACAGAGTCAGATGCTGAAAGCGTTGAAAAGCCATACATGACAATTCAATTTCGAGTACCAAAAAAATATCAAACAGAGAAACTCATAACGCGCATGCGTCGCATACGCGGAGTGAAACAAATAGAAATTATACAGTAAACGGCTGATCTTCGGGTGGCGGGAGTGGCGGCACTAAAGGCTCGTCTACTACTTGTTCAGAAAAATTTGCTTTCGCAGGTTCCGCAATACTTTCTTCGGGTGGCAACATCAACTTTGACGTAATACCATATAACTCCTCATCGGAGAAAAATTCTATGGAGATTTTACCACGACCTCCGTTATCTTTATGGATTTCAACACGAGTTCCAAGAAGCGAACCTAAACGCTCTTCCACTGCCCTCGTTTCCGCAGTTGGCAAATCCTCTACCTTGCGCGCACGCTCACGAGCAATACGACGCGAAATACGTTCCGCTTCGCGCACCGAAATATTATGATCGAGAATATCTTGAAAAAGCTCCTGCTGTTCTTCCGGACGACCCGACAACATGAGCAACGGCCGAGTATGACCTTCCGTAATTTTGCCATCGGCAACGGCTTGTTGAATATTTTCAGGCAACATTAATATGCGAACCGTATTTGCAACCGACTCTCGCGATTTACCAATACGTAACGCTATTTCTTTTTGATCAACATCAAACTCATCCATAAGGCGCTTGTACGCCTTTGCGCGCTCGAGTGCGTTGAGATCTTGCCGTTGGACGTTTTCGACAAGCGCGAGTTCAAGTCGAACTTTTGCAGGCTCTTCGCGACGAATAATAACCGGCACTTCGCGAAGTCCAAGCATACTTGCCGCACGAAATCGACGCTCGCCCGCTACAATCTCATATTCAACCGAAATGCCATTTTCATCTTCACGCTCGAGCCTAGTGACAACAATTGGCTGTAAAATACCATACGAGCGGATTGATTCGGCAAGGCCTTTGAGAGCAGCCTCGTCAAACTCGGTGCGTGGCTGATATGGATTTGGCTTAATTTTTTCAGTTGGTATCCAAAAAACGCTTTCTTTTGCTTTCGGCTCTTCATTCATACAACCAGCATACTCAACATTTTGAAAATTGACAATGAAAATGCTACCATCGTTGCATGCCTATCTTTGTTAAATTATCTGACATAATTTGTTCTCTTGTTGGTGGCATCTCTATTATTTTGTTATTTTCACCTTATAACCAAGAGGCTCTATTAGAAAACCCTGCGTTTTTTGCCTTATTTGTGAGCTTGGTATTAAAAGGCGTCATCGCAGGTTCATGGATATATATGGATCAACGAAAAATATTTAGTACTCCCAAATCGGAAGCATTCGCAACAGCATTGTTGTACTGCCAAGTGCCATATTACTCTAATGCATATTTGCAAGTTCGAAAGTCTAAATTACAACAACAGGCTAAATAAAATATTTCATGCCGCGGTGGCGGAACTGGCAGACGCACAGGACTCAAAATCCTGCGATCGCAAGGTCATGAGGGTTCGACTCCCTCCCGCGGCACCACAGTAGTGTTAAAGTCAGAAACAAATTAAAAGCATAACTTTTTAATTGATGGATATTTTACTCATATGGTTAATGGTTCTTACAGGAGTAATTGCTTTAGTATTGCCTCGAATTTTTCTATTTATCCAAAAGCGACTCTATCGCACTTATAATGTTATATTGTCTATGCTACTTGTGATTTTTCTTTTATTACAATTTTTAATTGGAGCAATACAATTGTTGTGGTGGGGTCTCCGCGAAGAAGTATTTTTTATCCAATGGCCATTTATAGTTTTCCCAATATACCTCATTATTTTCCTACTATCAATCTGGATCCAAAAATTACAAAAAATCGAGGAGATATCAATTCAACTAGCGCTTTATTCGAGTCTTGCCTTAACTTGGGTTGTTTCTATAAACATCCTCGAAATGTTTTTTAAAATCATTCGGCAATAATTATACAATGGCAACCAAACCAAAATACGACAAATGTAAAAAAAGAAAGTTAAAAGGGTCTAACCAGCCCTTTTTCATTTTTTAAGCTTTGCAAGCGTCAGTAAATTTTTAAATACCATTGCTACAGTGAGTGGGCCTACGCCTCCTTTCACGGGCGTCAAAAAACTTGCTACACGTGATACAGAGTCAAAATCAACATCGCCCACCACTTCTCCATTCATTTCAGAAGTGCCAACATCGACTACCGTCGCTCCTTCTTTTATGTGTTCGCCTTTTATAAATTGCGGCTTGCCTGTGCCCGAAATTACAATATCGGCATTTTTTATAATACTTGCATCAAATTGTTTTTCATCAGAAATAATAGTTACTTGTGCGCCACTCGCCAAAAGCCATATTGATAACGGCTGGCCTACCAAGCGCCCATATCCGAGCACCACAACTTTTTTATTTTTTACTTCAATAGAATGTTTATCAAAAAGAGCTTTTACTGCGCCAACTACTGGTGGCATTACTTTCGCCTCCGACGCACTATTTTTATTTTCTGATACTGAAGTCGGAGCCCCGACTATACGTCGGGGCTTACCAACCTGAAAATCTCCAACCGCGCGCGCTGAAAGCACATCAACATCTTTCTCTGGCACCACTGTATTCAAAATTGACTGCACATCAATGTGCACAGGCAACGGAAGCTGAACAATAATGCCTCGATTTTGCGGCTCGTGAACAATATCGTTCATACGCGCTCGTAATTCATTTGTTGTAACAAGCTCATCAAATTCATATCGTCTAGTTTCAGCTCCAATATCTTTCGCATACTTTTCTTTCAGCAACACAAATCTCTCTGAAACAGAATTTTTACCAACCATAACAATGGCAAGACGCGGAACATATCCGAGCTCGGTAATCTCTTGTTTGAGCTCTACTTTTATTTCTTCAGCAGCTGACTTTCCATCAAGCAAAATCATGGTAATGGAAACTTTTTTAAAAATATTGAAATTTCTTTGGCAATTTTTTTTGAGTTTTGTCCGCGCAAGGTGGTATCAATCCAACCCGCAATGCGCTTCATTTCGGGCTCTCGCATACCACGCGTCGTAAGTGCCGCGGCTCCAATGCGAATCCCTGATGGGTCTTTTGGAC
>JBBTUF010000026.1:0-7799 GCA_038063855.1 Patescibacteria group bacterium | reverse complement strand
AGCGGCGGGCGAAAATTTCCAAAGTGCAAAATCGGTCGGATTGCGTTTTTCGCCAATACCGATACGCTTTCCAGCGCGTAGGCCGTGAATGCTACGAGGCGCAAGTTTTCCGTAATCTTTTAATTTTGATGTGTCAAAATAAATTCCGTCGGAAGTTTTGTATGTATAGTTCTTTTTTTCGAGCGTTTGTACGAGCTTGATCTGCTCTTTGATGTGATCAGTAGCACGAACATATTTTGTAGGAGCTATAATATTGAGCGTTTTGAGATCAGATTTAAACGCCTCCTCGTAAAGCCGAGCGATTTCAAACGCGGTTTTATGCTGGCGGATGGCGGCTTGTGCGATTTTGTCGTCACCCTCGTCCGCATCCGAAGTTAAATGGCCAACATCAGTAATATTCATAATGTGACGCGTTTTGTAGCCGTTTAGCAGGAGAACTCGTTTAAGCGTATCTTCAAAAATATACGTACGATAGTTGCCGATATGCTGGTATGCATATACGGTTGGCCCGCAAGTATATAGTTTTACTGCTGATCCTTTTGTCTGTTTAAATTCTTGTTTAGCTCGCCCAAGCGTATTGAAAAGTCTTAAAACCATTGTTTGTTTTTAAAATATCGGTAAATGAAGAGCGATATTGTAACCATGAAGCCAAGAATAATCCAAAACGCGTGTGGGTTGTTTCCCAAGGGGATATCTTTAATATTCATCCCAAATATATTAATAATAAGCGCTGCGGGGAGTAAGATTGCGGCAAACGCAGTGAGGATTCTTGTCGCGTCATTTGTATTTGCCGAAAGGAGTGATATGTTTGTCTCATAAATTACATCGAGCGTCTCTCGAAGGTCTTCTACAGAATTCCATACTTGTGTATACTCGCCTTTAATGTCGTTAAAAAAGGGAAGTATATCAGTACCAAAAAAATGTCGGCCATGTTCGGTTAAAGAAGCTAGTACTGTTTGCTGAGGCTTGAGTGCTTTTTGGAAATTTAATAAATCACGGCGGAGACGAGCGATATCTTGAAGTACGTCTTTTTCTTCTCCAGAAAATACTTTATCCTGAACTATTTCAATGCGATCTTCGATTTTTTCAAGCTCTTTAAGGGAAATAGAAAAAAGCTGACTAATGATATGATAGAGAAGGTGGCCACTTGAAGAGCCAAATTTTCGTTCACGCAATGCTTCATGAGTAGCAAGTAATTGTTGAAAATCATCGAGCTGTGGAACGTCGTCATAGTGAACGGTAATGAGATTGTAAGGAAAAATTATGAAGTCAATTTCTCTACTAAGTGTCGCGCCACTTTTGGGGTCAAATACAGGGAAATGTAATACCAGATACAGGTGGTCGTCAAAATCTTCCAGCTTTGGTCTGTGGGTAATAGTCAAAATTTCTTGCATTGCAAGAGGGTGAATAGGAAATTTTTTCGTGAGCCCTGTTATGTCTTGTTCTGTGGGGTTTTCAATATCTATCCAAGTGACATGACGAGAAGAAACTTTATCCATACAAGTATAGTACCAAGTTGTCACCTTGCCTACAACATGCTTTTCTGCGATACTTGAGGGAATAGTTTATGAGGAGAAATTCCTTTTTTATTGTAGTAAGCGCGCTCTTTATTATTGGGGCATCTTTTGCCGCCGGTGCGTGGTTTGGCAATTCATCGCGTCCGGAGATGGATCGTATATTGGGTGTTATTGGGCAGACCTCCGATCTGCCTTTGACGAATATTGATTTTAGTCCTTTTTGGAAAGCATGGCGTCTGCTCGAAGAAAAACATATTGGCGATGAAAAATTTGATCGACAAAAACTAGTATGGGGCGCAATCCAAGGGATGACCGCAAGCCTCGGCGATCCATACACGGTATTTTTTCCACCACAAGATAACGAAGACTTCAAGAGTGAAATAAAGGGCGAATTTTCTGGCATTGGCGCTGAAATTGGTATGCGAAAAAATATTTTAACGGTTATTTCGCCAATTAAGGGTTCTCCCGCAGAAAAAGCCGGATTGAAGCCGGGCGATAAAATATTAAAAATTGACGATACGTTTACGAATGATCTTTCACTTGACGAAGCGGTACACAAAATTCGCGGAGAACGCGGTACAAAAGTTTTATTAACATTATTGCGAAATGGTGAAGACAAGCCACGCGTGGTAGAAGTTACGCGTGATGCAATTCGCGTACCCGTTATTATTACCGAAAAACGTGATAATGGAATATTTATTATTCGACTTTCAAGCTTTTCTGAAAACTCGAGCATTGAGTTTGCAAACGCGGTTCGCGAGTTTTTAAATTCTGGCTCTAAAAAATTGGTACTTGATTTGCGTGGTAATCCTGGCGGATTTTTTTCATCAGCAGTTGATATCGGTAGTTGGTTTATTCCTGAAGGTGAAGTGATTGCTCAAGAAGCATATCAAAAAGGTGAACCTGATTATTATCGTAGCATTGGTAGGAAAGCCCTTGAAAATATTCCAACTGCGGTACTCATAAACCAGGGCTCTGCGTCGGCGTCAGAAATTCTTGCTGGCGCTCTTCAAGAGCACAAGAAAGGAGTTTTGATTGGAGAGCGATCGTTTGGGAAGGGGTCGGTGCAAGAACTAGAAGAAGTTACCAGTAACACGTCGTTGAAAATTACTATTGCAAAATGGCTTACGCCAAACGGCAAATCGATTTCAAAAGAAGGTCTTACTCCTGATATTGAAGTTAAAATTCCAGATAATCTCAAAGAAGGGGAAGATCCTCAAATGGCTAAAGCGATTGAATATTTAAAAGCTCACTAAATATTTACCATATGAAAGTCCTCCTTTTGAAAGATGTGCCAGGAATAGGGCAACGAGGCAAGATTCTCGAGGTTAAAGACGGCTATGGACGGAATTTTTTGATTCCGCAGATGTTGGCACGCATTGCCGATGACGCAGCAATACGCGAAGCTCAAACACATATTGCTCAAATTCAAAAAAAACAAATCGAAAAAAAAGAATCGCTTGCAGGTCTTGCAAGCAAACTCAAGATTGAAACATTGTCATTTAGCCGAAAAGCAAACGCAAAAGGTGTATTATTTGATGCGGTAGATGCAAAAGATATTTCTTTTACGCTTGAAAAGCATGGTTTCGGTGAGATTAAAAAAGATCATATCAAGGGTGCTCCTCTGAAAGCGCTTGGAGAGCATACGGTAACCGTGACTATGGGTGAGTATTCAATACCGGTGAAAATTCAGATTAATCTCCATGAATAAAATAATTTTTGTTGCGGGTGGAGTTATGTCAGGCATTGGCAAAGGGGTTGCTACTGCCTCACTTGGTAAAATATTACAATCGTACGGATTTAATGTAACGGCCATGAAGATTGATCCGTATATTAATGTTGACGCGGGTACCATGAATCCCACCGAGCATGGCGAAGTATTTGTGACTGATGACGGGCTTGAGTGCGACCAAGATATTGGTAACTACGAGCGTTTTTTAAATACCGCACTTCATCGAGTAAATTACATGACGACTGGGATGGTGTATCAGGCGATGATTCAAAAGGAACGAAATTTAGAATACGGTGGCAAGTGTGTTGAAGTGGTGCCTCATGTGCCCGAAGAAGTTATTCTACGTTTACAACGCGCACAAAAAGCAAACAAGGCAGATATTTTATTAGTAGAAATTGGGGGGACGATAGGGGAGTATCAAAATCTTCTTTTCTTGGAGGCCGCGCGCATTTTAAAGTTGCGGCATCCCGGAGATATTTTGTTTGTGATGGTCAGTTACTTGCCAATCCCCGCAATGATTGGCGAGATGAAAACAAAGCCTACGCAATATGCGGTACGCTCGCTTAATTCTGCGGGCATTCAGCCAGATATTATTCTTGCGCGTTCGACACAACCGCTTGACAAAGTACGAAAACAAAAACTTTCGTTTGCGCTTAACTTGCGTGAAGAAGATATTATTTCTGCCCCAGATATTAAATCAATTTACGAGGTACCACTTAATTTTGAAAAAGATCAACTTGGTACCATTGCACTCAAAAAACTTGGACTCAAAAAGAAGCGCACTGATTTGAAAGAGTGGAAGCACTTGGTGCATGTTATCCAAAATAAAACAAAACCGAAAGTACGCATTGGCATTGTTGGTAAGTACTTTACGACGGGCTCATTTTCACTTTCCGATTCGTATATATCAGTCATTGAGGCACTTAAACATGCAGCCTGGAGCCATAAATATGAGCCAGAGCTTGTATGGCTCGACGCAGAGCGATATGAAAAAGATCTAAAGACTCTCAAAGAGTTAAAAGAATATGACGGTATTGTGGTGCCCGGAGGGTTTGGCAAGCGTGGTGTAGAGGGCATTATCAAAGTCATAGAATATTGTCGTCACGAAAAAATTCCGTATTTTGGTCTTTGCTATGGTTTACAGTTGATGGTTGTAGAATTTGCGCGTCATGTTGCTCGCATGGAGAGCGCTCACACCGAAGAGATAAATGCAAAATCTCCGTATCCCGTTATTCATATTTTGCCGGAGCAAGAAGTGTTATTGAGTGAAAAAAAATATGGCGGTTCAATGCGGCTTGGAAGTTATGATTGCAAAGTTATGCCAAATACTATTGCGGCACATGCGTATAAAACTGATAAAATAAAAGAGCGTCACCGCCATCGCTACGAGGTAAATAATAAACTGTTGCCTCGGCTTGAGAAACGAGGGCTCATTGTTTCAGGCATAAACCCAAAACGTAAACTGGTAGAAATTGCTGAACTCGCAAACCATCCATTCTTTCTCGGTGTGCAATTTCACCCCGAATTTCTCTCACGCCCACTTGCTCCGCATCCTCTGTTTCGCGAATTTATTAAGGCGGCGATCAAAAATAAGAAGCCTAAAAACTAAAAAATCCCCAAGAACTGGGAATTTTTTAGTTTTTTTAAACATTGTTTTACACAACACTCACGAGCTTGCGCATCACGCGGTTGCAGTATTATACGTCTACGTGTAGTTTTTCTCGTAGAATCTTTTTTATGCGATCGTGTTCTATTTTTAATATCGCAAAATCAGCAAGAGTGTCTATTTTGTGCTCAACACGCTCGAGCCGTTCATCTATAGTATCAACTCGTTCATCGATTTTGTTAATTTTAACTTCGACACGTTCAATCTTATTTTCAACATTCTCCGTGCGCTCTGAAAGATTCTCAAGTTTTTCTTCAACTTGAAAGAATCCGTCCTGTACTACGAATCCGAGCTCTTCAATCGTGACAATTTTTTTCTTTGCCATAGTTGAATTATACGACGCTGACGAGTTTGCGCATCACGCGGTTGCCGTCGAAATGAGTTTTGCGGCGATCCGCATAGTGCACAACGCCGTCTTTCATTGCAAAAAGCGTGTCATCTTTGCCTTTGGAAACGCCGACACCGGGCATAAATTTGCTTCCGCGTTGGCGCACAATAATAGAGCCAATCTGAACTTTTTGGCCGCCATATATTTTAACGCCGAGATATTTAGGTTGTGAGTCGCGGTTATTATTGGTAGATCCACCCGCTTTGGTATGTGCCATAATTACTTAAATTTTTGAGTGATAATGAATAAATTTAGTTGAAATTATGAGCATTCGCCTAGGCGAATAGCCATAATCCCAACCGTATGTTATACAAACTTGATGATACACAATCTCCGAGAAAAGATCAAGGCTCACCAAAATGACATATTTTGGGTCGTTTTTGCGGTTTTAGTGGTTTCGGTATTGGTTGGCGGCGGGCTTTTATATTCTAAAACAAACCATAAATATCCTATTCAAATACAAGAAAAAGCTTTTACGGTTGAAATGGGGGAGGTGAGAGGGGAGTATTATGCAAGCAAAAGTGGATCAAAATATTACCCCTTAAATTGTAAGGCAGGAAATCGAATAACTCCCGAAAATAGAGTTTATTTTAAATCTCCAGAAGAGGCAGAATCAGCAGGCTACGCTCTCTCGACAACTTGCAAATAAATAACTTTCATGGTATAATCTCCCACGGACATGCTGTTGTTTTGATAAAGAAAGGAGCGTTACCGATATGGGGCTACGAAGCTTAATATCGTACTCATTTCAAGTACGGTGTCCGGAATGTAAGACTGCGGATAAAATGGTGGCCATGAGAAGGCATCACTATACTAATGCGTATCCCAACAATTCTGTGCCCGACTGTATCGAGTCTGATGAGCGGCTTTACTATATGTTTCGGGTGTGGGAATTAATCACAATGTATAGTTCTTCGTCCGGAACAAGAATAAGAAAGGCGGATGGTTCCGACTGCTCCTTGGATATGGGATTGGTGATGCGCAAAACAACAACGGTCGGCAGGGAAAGTTCGCGCACACGAACGAGTATCTGTCGGCTATTTTTATTCGGCAGAAGTTTTTTCTATTTTTTTAGATGCTTTTAGCATCACAAATTTTTTGACAATACGAGCCTCATTTTTTAGCTGTTCTTGCGTCGGATAGGGGAGGCGGTCAAACACTTTTTTTATCTTTTTTGTATCGATCGAGAGTAAATCATTTAAGATAGGGTTTCCCTCAAGTATTGTTTTTATTTTTTCAGAATCCCAGCCTGTATGCTCTTGAGCGCTTAGAGAGATAGTACCATTGGCGCCAAAAATACGATCGAGTTTTTCTACTTCAAGATAACTGCGAATTGAGCCTGAAATCATCGCAAGACGCCGTTTGCGTTCATCGATTTCAGACTTTAAGACAAAATATTCATGTACCACTTTTTCTATCTCGATTTTTTCTTCTGGTTTTTTATATAAGTGGCTCCATGCAGGGCACATTTGTTTATAGGGGCACCATTCACACAGTGCCGATGGTGTAGGAGGGAAGTCCCCTATTTTTGTTTTTTCTTCAATAACATGAAGGCGGGATAGAATTTTGGTTTCGGTGCCAGCAAGCGTCTCGGCGTTTCTGGTGGTAGAGAGTTTTTCGTTTGATTTTACAAAGTAGAGCGTTAATTTGATTTGTTCAGGCTGAATATGAGGCCAGCGTTTTCGGAGGCCAATTTGATAAATTGCAAGTTGCATGTTGTTGTCGACCGTTTCTTGAGAAGGTAATTTACGTGATGTTTTGTAGTCGATAATTTCAAATGTTTCATCGTCGCGCTTATCAATCCGATCGATCGAGCCTACAAGCGTATGGCTCGTGCTGTATACCGGGTCATCGATAATTGCTTCAAAACGCGATTCGAGGTCAACGACGCGAAATGTCCATGGTGGATTTTTAGTATAAAAATCTTTCAACATTTTTTCGCCCGATTCAAGATAGCGGGTTTTATTACTATCAGAGATCGACTGGATGCTTGTAAAATTTTCTCTAAAGTGTGCAGTTACCTCTTCAGATGTTGGAAATAGGGGATCGCGTGAAAACATGAATTTTAAGGCTTCATGAATAGCCGTTCCAAACAAGGCCTCTTTTGATTTTGGGCCTTTTATTTTATCGATCTCTTGAAATTTATATTTCTGTGGGCAGGTGGTGTAGGTGTCGAGAGCGGAAAATGATATACGCATGAGTATGATTATAAAGTAACAACACGACCATGGGTAGTTATAAAGAAGCTCTAGAATAGGTCGCACAATATAGATTTTGCGACCTGTCCACCGTTTATGCACCCTGCACGCACAACTTTAGTGATTTTGTGACTTGCGCACCACTTCGTTTAGTTACATATAATGAAGTTAGATATTGGAGTTGGAACTTTGAAAAATTAATTATTATTTCACACGAGGGTCTCCCCCGAACAAACAAAACGCCATTAAGAAGTCGAAAAAACAACTTAATAGGTTTTTTTGGACAAAGCTGGTCTCC
>JBBTUF010000025.1:0-12516 GCA_038063855.1 Patescibacteria group bacterium | reverse complement strand
AAAACCATATAAAAAGCGCGACTTATCGTACAGCACTGTCTGCGGAGTATTAATGTATTTTGCTCCCTGCTCTTCTTTCGCTACTTCTTTTGAAGTTGTAAATATCCTTCCTGCAAATCCGATGGGGCGCCCGAGCGCATCTGTTAATGGGAAAATAATGCGTGATCGAAAACGATCATATGGCCCACGATTACCTTGAATTGCAAGCCCACACTTTTCAATTTCAACTTCTGTATACCCTTTGCGCTTTAAATAATCTCCGAGCGCACGCCAACTATCAGGAGCAAAGCCAATGCGAAACTCTTTTACTGTTTCGGGAGTCAACCCACGACCATGAAGATATTCGAGTCCAGCAGCGTATGATGTAAGATTTGATTCAAAAAAAACCGTCGCTTCCTCAAGAAGTGCAAATAACTTTGATTTTTCGCCCCGCTCCTCTCGATCTTGCGGATTTAACTCTATCCCCGCGCGCTCGGCAAGTGTACGTAGCGCGCTAGAAAATTCAACTCCATCCATTTGCATAACGAATTCAAAAATATCGCCACCCTTACCACACCCAAAGCAATGCCAAATATCGCGCGCAGGAGAGACAAAAAATGACGGCGATTTTTCAGAATGAAAAGGACAGCGAGCCTTATAGTTTGCACCCGCCTTATCCAGCTTAAGATAACTCTGCAAAACAGTTACCACATCGAGTCGTGCTTTTACTTGTTCAGCTGATGTCATGTATTAATATGTTTTTTCAGTAGGTGGAATAGCATACGCAAAAACTCCATATGCTATAAGTAGCGATCCAATTGATCCTATTATATGCGCGCTAATATATAGTGTAGGCGTCAAAGAAATCCAATAAAGGCTACTAGCGCCCAATAACAAACACGCCGCACTAAAAATCAATGCCCGACGCTTGATAAAAAGTGTACTTAAAAAGGCATTGTAAAAAAAGAATAAACTCATTACTAGCCCACTGATGATACCTGCCGATTGATTCTGCCCAACGAGCTTGGGGAATGATGGATGTACATAGCTAGATTCAAATGGAAGATTGCGGAATTGCTCTAATGTCCCTAAATATAAATACCCAATAAGAACCCCGCCTATTACTAAATACGGCAACAAAAAAGCTCGCGAGCGTTTTCCATAATACACAAGTGCTCCAACAAAAAATAAGACTCCAAATGGTACTATAACGCTCGCATTAAAAAGAAAGATGTATGACTTCATCAACAAATTTGGAAAAAGAAAAAACAATACTAAAATAATATTAAAATTTATTGCATTGAGCAGCGAGCCAATCCCAATAAGAAAAAATGATTTATCATTCCAACGTTTTGAACAACGAATACCAACAGCGTAGAAAACTACTGTATGGATTAAAAAACCAACAAACGTAAATAATGGATACGGTGGCATAGCTCTATTTTAGCAAAAATTTAAATAAATTCATCTTTCCAACTTTTATACGGTCTTTGGGGTTTATATTGTCTGCAAAAGATTTTATTGTTTCTTGTTCGCCGTCTGAGCCAATCCTCCGCACGCCTCCCTGCTCCAAAAGGCTACGAATTGATGTTTTTGACTGCCCTCCTCCAAAAGCAACAACAAGAGCATCGAAAATTGTAATGGGAAACGCCACAAAAACTTGCTTTTCATCTTTCTCTATAAATTCGCCCTTTGAAAACTTTCGCTCAAAATCAGCTCGCGCTTTTTGAGCATCTTTTTTATTATGTAAAAGTGCAACCATAAGCATCGCCAATTCTTTTTTTGCCTCAAATGGATTTTCGCCTATAAACTGACGCAAATCGTTAACTTCATGCTCATAAATATCTGCAAAACTTATGTAATACGAAAGCATTAATGAGTCGGGAATCGACATAACAAGACCAAACTGATCTTTTGCTGATGCCATAAGCGCAATATAATTATTAAAACTTTTCGACATTTTACGCCCGTCACCCGAAGTTCCCTCAATGAGCGGAGTGGTCAAAACAGTTTCAGGCATAAGCCCTTCCGCTTCCATTACTTCGCGCACCTGCATCATATTGAGAAGCTGATCAATACCTCCAACCTCGATATCAGCCTCAATATGAACCGAATCGATAGCCATAAGCGATGCGTATGCGGCCTCACGCAAAGTTACGCCTGCTTCTGTTTTTGAGCGTTCTCGAAAATCATCACGCTGAGCTATAGCCGAAAAATTTATCACCCCAGCTATTCTTAAATATTCACCAAGTGGCATTTTCGAAAGCCAACTCGAATTTTTGTGAACTTTAATTTTTTTGATGTCTATGAGACGCGCGATCTGGCTTTTATATGTTTTAATATTTTTTTGTATATCTTTCAGAGATAACTGAGTGCGCCCGTCAGAACGACCTGAAGGATCGCCAATCTGTCCGGTAAAATCGCCTATAATGAAGTGGACTTCATGACCTCGTCGTAAAAATAATTGCAATAACATCAACGGAACCGCATGTCCTAAATGAAGCTCTGTGCCAGTAGCGTCTACACCGAGCTTCACTTTTAATTTCTTGCCTTGTGCGAGAAGATGTTCGAGCTCATTTTGCGTTATAATCTGCTTGCATTTTGGCAATACGAGCGCCAAAAAATCTTCTTGAGAGATATCAACAAGAGTGGCCCCCGCCCTTTCAAAAAATCGAGAAAACCATGGAGTATCCATACCCCTCTATACTATACCTACTAACAAAAAAGTTGAAATTATTATCGAGTGATAGAAATCGAAGTCTGGTTTTCTGCTTCACATGCGCCAACCGTTACAGAGTTGTTTGCGTTTAGCTGGAGATAATAACCACTTGCATTACTAGACCATGAACCTTCACCATTAGGACTTAATGGTACAGCGCCCAGATACCCCCGACTCTGCAATTGTGAAATATCTGCGCATTTCGATAAATTCATTACAACGCCCTTACAAGTTGCGTTACATAGTGTCGATGGAGATGTTGTCCCATTTGTTATCATGTACGGCGTCCCTGTCGCAACTGATGCCAAGGCGCGTACACCATATGTATATCTGCCACCCTTATCTACCTGAGCTACACGAATAGCACTCAAAACTGCGCTTACATCGGCAAATCGGCGTGAATCGCGCGCATCACGAAAACGAGTCAATGGGTCAAGTGCGACAAACACAACACCCGCCAAAATCGCAATGATAGCGATTACAATCAAAAGCTCGATTAATGTAAAGCCGCCCCGTCTAGAATATTTTTGTGACATATTTTTTAGAGTTAATAATAACTTGCCTTTTATTATATCACTTTGGACTACAAAGAGTTATCCACAACCACTTTATGAGCGCCATGGGAACATCTTTGCAAAGGAATGGCCTTGATATTGTCCATCGAAAGAGGGATCATTGTTCTGAAAATGTCGTAGCGCAAGGCCAATAGCTTCTATATACAAAAGACTGTCCGATTTAACATCAATAGTCTTTGGAAAAGTTTCAACAAATATTGGGCTTCCAATTCGAACAGGAATATCGAGATTTGATTTCATGTACTCAATAAAACCCGGCATACGCGCAGACCCACCCACACATACAAATTCGCTTACTGGCGCGCCTGTCATATGGTTCGCAATTGATTTGCATTCGGAGACGATTGGCTCAAGCGCCTTTATTATACTGGATATAGATTTTGTATTTTTATGCATTAATCCACCTGCCCGCTTCCGTTCTTCGGCCTCCTTAACACTCACTTCAAGATCTCTTGCGATCGCATCAGTTAAATATTCTCCTCCTACTGGCACTGAATGCGAATACACAATTCCAAGCTCACCAAATACCGAAATAGTTGATGTGACTGCTCCAAGGTCAAGGACTACAACCGACGCACCCTTTGACGAGCTGGCGCCAAAAAGCCCACGCGCTATGGCAAATGTTTCTACATCAATAAGAGCTAACGAGATGTCACATGACAAAAAGAATTTCTGCCACTGGCTAATCACCGTTTTCGACACCGCAACAATAACAACACTCGCTGTATCTTTAGTCTCCTGCGTAATACGATATTCATACGAAAGATCTTGTAAATCAATCGGTATCACACGACTAACCTCATCCGCAACAAGCGATTTTAAGTCACGTACGGTATGTTTTTGGAATGTCACAAAATGGAGATATACTTTACTTTCTGGCAACCCGTATATAACGGCCCGAGCGGCCGTAGGTACAATTCCGGCTACTTCAAAAACTTTTTTTACCATTCGTATGAGCTCTGCTTCATCTTTAATCGTGCCACGCTCCACAACTCCCGAGCGCATTTCAACACGCCCAATTTTATGAACATAAAATGTTGCCCCTCGTCGATCAAGCTCAACAACCTCAATACTGTGATCTGCAATATCAATACCGATTGATGATTCGTGAAAAAAATTAAACATACAATATTAGTTCGTGAGCTCCTGCCAAGAATTAACAACAAGACTGCGATTAGCGGATGTTAGGGTCACTGTCGCTTGGAGTTTTTTGTTATATGAATCAGCCGTCGAACCAAACGCTATAATCGTACGACTCGCACCTCCCCCACTAATAGTTATTGTACATGATCCGTTGACTGTCGTAAGCCGCCCGCCAACATATGCATTATCAATTCGCAAATGCTCAAGAGCCTCTTCCATGCACCCGTCGGCTATTGAAAACGCCTCTCCTCCGCGTGCCGATGTATATCCGCTGTCAGCTTCCCCAATTCCGAGCATCGCCGATCCAAGCGTCATAATGAGTGCCGCCGCACTTATCACCACAACGACCAAAAGCATTGCAATCCCATTTTTTTGTTTTTTTAAGATTTGTTTTTTCATTGGCGTACACTTACGGTTGTACTACCCGTCCACGAATATGAGTAATCTCCTGTATTAGAATCGCCGTACTGAACAGTCAAAGTAATCCAAATATTTTCACGCTCTCCATTTTGTGTTAGATTTCTAAAGATTAAATTTTTCACTTGAACTTCTCTACTTGTCAAGAACACCTCACTTGCCGCACCCTCTTTGATTTGCAAACGACCATCGTTCGCATTGAGATTTATTATGGTGGGATTTTTACTAACATCTGCCATCTCGAGCGAAAGCACGCCAGGATCAGTCTTAAATGTCGAGCCTACAACATTTACACCTTGTGCCGCATGAATTTTTTGAGTAATTATATCAAGCGCTACACGCGCATTCGCGGTAACTTCTTGCCCAACATATGTTTTCGTACGAGCAATTGTCATCGATAATGCAAACGACATAAGACCTACGACAATCAAACTAAAAATACCGATGTAGATTATTAGTTCAACTAGTGTAAATCCATGTGCAATTTTATTTCGCATATTATTTATAGTTTATTCGAACTTCATTTAGAATCGGCGTATGAGTTGTGTCTCCATTAAGCGTTGCCTGATAGCGCACCCAGCAATTACCATTGAAATTTATCGGTATGCGTTCGCCTTTTGAAATTGTAAAAATACTCGACAATGCAGACCAAGCACCGGGAGAACTATTACATGTGGCAGGCGTTGCATCGCCATCCGGAGCAGTTTGAATTTGTAATTGAATTGAGCATGCGGGACTACATCCCGACGGGATACTTTCATCCCATTCGATAACCTGCACGGGTGAGCTATCCGTAAGATTAAAAGCCGACGAAGTTAAAACCCCTGGAGAACTATACTGCGGTCCATATTGAATAATAGTTCCCGCATCTCCAACCGACCAACCATTATTTGAATCTGTCATTGCTATACTATTGAGCGTCTGACTGATAGGTGAAGAAATTACTGACCATGCTGATCCATTCCATTTAATTATCACGCCAGTTAAACCAACCGCCCAGCCATCGTTTGCGGAAACCATAAAAACGTCACTCAAAGCCTGCACAACGGGTGAACTAATATTATTCCACACACTTCCGTTCCACCGTCTGATTGCTCCACCCGATCCAACCGCCCAGCCGTCAATAGCGGAAACCATATACACAGCATTCCAAGTTTGATTGCCAATATCAAAAGCCTCGCTCCATACTGATCCGTTCCATCTCAATATCTTCCCCGAATTGCCAACCGCCCAGCCATCGGTAGCAGAAAGCATAAACACATCGTTTAATGCCTGTGGAACTGGGGAACTAATATTATTCCACGCACTTCCGTCCCACCGTCTGATTGCTCCACCAGATCCAACCGCCCAGCCATCAGTGGCAGAAAGCATATGTACGGCATTCCAAGTTTGACTACCAGTGTCATTAAACTCACTCCATGCTGATCCATCCCATCTCCAAAATTTTCCAGTTGCCCCCACAGCCCATCCATCGGTTGCAGAGATCATATCTATTCCAAATATATTGTTCGAACCAAGATCTATTACTTCACTCCATGTCGATCCGTTGTATCGAAAAAATTTTGAACTATTCCCAACCGCCCAAGCATCTGTCGCACTCACTGTCGAGACCTCGTTTATTGTTTGAGCTGTAAGCCCGCTTGATGCATGCGTCGCCCATGCAGGAAGACTCGTTGAAAGTTGGACGCCGCCAGTAATTGAATTATTTATATTTGAACCTGTATCATAGCGGGCTATATTTGACCATATCGCCTGGCCAGAACCCCCAGACCAATCAGTTTGAATCCAATCTTTCGAATCCCAGTTCGATAAATACGCAACGCGTTGTACGGAATTAGTAGCCCCCGGGCGCGCTTCCCATGAAACAGTACTGGTGACCTGTTTCGTATGAGCGTCTGTATATGTTGCAGGACATGGGGCAATTGTATTTGAACCATCACGACATACAGAAGCAAACATTATGGTTCGCGTAAATCCCCCACTTATTTCTGGAGAGGCATTTCCATTAAGAACCCACTGCCCACCTGATACTGCAACTTGGCTTTGCGCATACTGAAGCTCATTCCATGCACCATCATGAATTGATCGCACCGCTTCGACCCCCTCGTCTGCGAACGCCACACCCTGCGCCTCAAGTGATGCTGAGACTACACCGCTCCCACCACCTAAAACTGCAACAATGAGTGCTGAAGCTGAAATCGCAAATATCGCAATTGCAATGATTGCCTCAAAAAGCGATTGCCCTTTTTTAAAAAGACAAAACCTCATTGAATCTCAACCGCTCCAAACTGATTAATACTTATTTTTTTTGTATCGGCTGATGCTCGCGACAATATCACAATGCCAGCGTTAGCAGTTCCGGTACCTTTCGAAAAATTTATATCGATATTAGATGAAGGTGTTGAGGTTATTGAAAACGCACTTCCAAGATCAATTGTTCGTTCAACAGTACCCGTCACATACGACGAGCCTTTATATAAAATATATTGAGTTGATAGAAATTTTACTCCATACGACGAGTCCGCAAGACGCGCGACAGAACGCGTGCGCGCAATGCGAAGCGTTTGCACAATTTCGGAAGCAACCTGTGTGCTTCCACTCGCGGGAACCAAATTTGAATACATGGGCGTAGCAGCAATTGCTAAAAGCACCCCAATCCCCAACACAATTAAAAGTTCAACAATCGTAAACCCTCCTTTCATGGACGGAGCCGGTTTATCGATGGATATTTCCGGTGATTTCATAGATCGGCGTGATAATCGATAACGCAAGCCCGCCGACAATGAGACCAATAACGAGCAGCAAGACCGGTTCAATGGCAGTCGAAAGAGATTTGGCCGATGAATCAACCTCGACCTCGTAGAAATCGGCAAGATAAAAAAGCGTATCCTCGAGTCTCCCTGATTCTTCTCCAACTTTTATCATTCGGGTAACAATCTTTGGGAATAGTTTCCCAAAATCACTTAAACTCTCGGCAAGTTTCTCGCCTTTACTCACGCGAAGCGCAGCTTCGCCAATAGCACGCTGATAATAATAGTTACCAACAGCATTTTGAGTAATATCAAGCGCCTCACCAATGCCAATACCACTTTTGAGAAGCGTGCCAAGTGTGCGTGAAAATCGAGCAAGATTACTTGCGCGCGTCATTTTTTTTATGATCAATGTGTGAAGAGTCATGAAATTTGTAACAGGTCGTGAGAATTTTTGTCGAACAACCCACATGAACGCGCCAACGCCAATGAGTATCTCTATTACAAGTTGAGTTCCGTGAAGTTCAATGTACTGCGAAAAAGAAATTAACATACGCGTAGTCAATGGAAGCTTTGTATGTAACCCTTCAAACAGTAGTGTAATTTTTGGCAACACTAAAAATGCCATCGCAAGACCCAAGATAAATGTCGCTACAAGAATAATCGCAGGGTATAACAGTGCACCCTGTATTTTTGTTACTAACTCTTTCTCTTTCTCAAGCTGTGTTGCAACATTTTCAAGATTTTCAACAAGGGTGCCTGACGTTTCTCCCGCATATGTCGCCTGCACAAAAAGTCCCGAAAATATTTTTGGATGATCAGAAAAAGCGGCAGAAAGCGGCCGACCACTCTCAACCGCTACCAAAATCGTACTAATTGTATTCTTAAGCTTTCCTGACGCAGCATCAGCCGCTGTGGAAAGTGCTTCGGTAATTGGCACGCCTGACTTTAACATCACCGCAAGATGCTTTGCAAAAAGAGCGCGGTCAGCAAGCCCGACCCCACCAATTGAAAGTTCTTTTGAAAACACACTATTGGATTTTGCCATGTCTAGTGAGAATTTTTTGCAAGCACGCGCCGAATGCGTTCCGGCAAATCATTAATAGAAAAATCGGTTTTAATCAAATAATCGGCCGCTCCTAAATCCATACCAGTTTTAATATCAGCATCTTGCCCAAGATTCGTAAGTAATATAACAGGAATATCTTTTGTGTGTGGATTTAATTTTACTTCGCTTAAAATATCGAACCCGTTTTTTTGTGGCAAAATTATATCAAGTAAAATAAGATCGGGTTTCTCGCGTTCGATTTTTGTCAGACCTTCTTCGCCTGATATCGCCATACTTACTTCAAAACCTTCACGAACTAGTTTCTCGCTATATAATTTTATTAAAAACTTATCGTCTTCTACCAGCAATATTTTGTATATTTTTTCTGCGGTCATATATTTTTATTGTATTGGTAATGTAAAGTAAAAGGTAGTCCCCTTATCCACCTCTGACTCGAACCAAATTTTACCTCCCGATAGCTCAATTATCGCCTTCGAGATATACAAACCGAGGCCTGAACCATCAGGCGCCAAAGCACTCACCTGTGGGCTGCGATAAAATTTCCCAAACATTTTGTCTTTATCGCTTTCTGCTATACCGATTCCATTGTCTCGGCATGCGAACAAGATATTTTCACCATCTTTTTTAACACTAAACATTATTTGCCCTTTTCCACGGCTATATCGAATTGCGTTAAAAAGAATATTATTCACAACTTGCTGAATTTTAACCAAATCCATCTGAATTTCTGGCATGCCAGACTCTGCGTCAAAAGTAATTTTTGTATTTTTGGCTTCTGCAAATCTACTAAGATCTGCGACAACTTCTTGGACAATTTTCACTGGATCTGCTCTTTCAAGTACTAATTGCATACGTCCTTCTTCAATTTTTGATGCGTCGAGCAAATCTTTTACCAGTGTGATCATTTTCTTAGCACTCTCAAGCGCGAGCTGCATGTATTCTCGCTGATCCTTATTCAGCGTGCCAATGTCTCCGGCAAGTACCACTTCGAGAGATGACTTGATTGCTGAAAGTGGTGTTTTAAGTTGGTGCGATATAACCGAAGTTGTTTCTGTTATTGAGTGTTGATTCATATATTTTATTCTTTTGTTACTCGTAATACCTCGTCGAGCGTTGTACTTCCTTGTAAAACTTTTGAAACACCATCTTCGAGCATCGTTGTCATGCCCGCACGACGCGCCACTTTCATAATATCACTTGATGAGGCACGGGCGGTAATAAGAGAGCGCATTTCATCAGTCATCTCAAGCACTTCAAAAATTCCAATACGACCTGTATACCCCGTATGCGCACACACGTCACACCCCGACCCACGATACAAGCGCAATGAATCCATCGTACCCTTATGCAGTACCGCAAGTGCATCTTTAATACGCTGATCATCTTTTAACGTATTTTTTTCTCTTGTGTCGGGCTCATACGACGACCTGCATCGTTCGCAAATTTTTCGTACTAGTCGTTGCGCAATAATTACATTCACAGTTGACGCTACGAGAAACGGCTCGATATGCATATCGAGAAGCCGTGGCAATGTGGTAGCCGCATCATTTGCATGCAAGGTCGAAAGCACCAAATGACCAGTCATGGCAGAATTCACTGCAATGCCTGCTGTTTCTTCATCGCGAATTTCCCCCACCATAATAATATCGGGATCTTGTCGAACAATTGCTCGAAGACCTTTTGCAAACGTAAGCTCGGTACGTATATTAACTTGGATTTGACTCACGCCTTCAATATCATATTCAACGGGATCTTCAATAGTAGCGATGTGTACTTCGCGAGTATTTAAAATTTTAAGTATTGCATACACGGTAGTAGTTTTGCCCGAACCGGTGGGCCCGGTAACTAAAATCATGCCATGCGGATTTTTCATCGCGCAATTTATAATTTTGAGATCGGTATCGCCAAGCCCAAGATCGGCAAGACTAAATTGGCGAGATTTTGCAGAAAGCAAACGCAATACCACGTTTTCTCCATTGACCACCGGCACGATAGAGACACGCACATCTACCATTTCTTCTTTCACATCAAACTGCAATTTGCCGTCTTGTGCAGCACGATGTTCATCGGTGCGCATACCAGAAAGAATTTTAATGCGTGTTAAAATCGATTCCGCAACATCTTTGGGGAATTGCAACACGTCATGCATAACGCCATCAATACGAAAGCGCACATGAAGCTCATGGCGGGTTGGCTCAATGTGAATATCAGATGCTTTATTGCGATATCCATACTGCAAAAGAGTATCAACCATGGCAATAGTAATTCCATCACGCTCTTCGCGCGTAATTGTGTCACTTTTCAATTTTGAAAAAATATCAACAAACGCGTCACTCATACTGCCTTTGTATTTACCAAGCTCCTCTTGTAAATCACGATCCGTAATCATAAACGGAATAATGCGCTCACCCGTGCGTTTTTCTAGAAAATGAATCATTTCGATATCATTTGGATTTAAAAGACCAACCTTCACCCCATCAGCATCTCTCGCAAACGCAATTACTCCCCGACTTCGCGCAACAAGCTCGGGAACCATATGAAAAATTGCGTCATCAATTTTTTCTTTGCGTAAATTGATAAATTGAAAACCCAAACTTTCGGCAATAAGTTGCCCAAGCTGTTCATCTTTTATCAAATCATGCGTTAGCAATGCTTCTATGAGTGACGTTTTGGATTTCTCAGATTCAGTAACGGTACGCTCAAAATCAGCCTCGGAAACAAAACCGGGCTTCACCAGCAATTCTTTAAGTTGTTCGCTAGAAATCTGCGTAGGATTCTGCATACACTGTATGCCTTATCATACCTTTTTCTCCCGAACAATGGCAACGGATTTTTCTATGAGACAATCGAATTGCCCCTCAAATACTATTATCCAAATCTACTCAAGAGAATCACGGAAGCTATCGCCATAATAATGCCAAAAATTTCATAAATATTTAATCTTTCATGAAAATAGAAAACCCCTACACCGACAAGAAGCAAGACCGTTGTGAGAGAATAAATCACGCCCAAAGACGATAGTTTTATCTCTTTCATCACATAAAACCAGCCAATAGCGGTGGAAAGATAGACTAACGCACCAACAACAAACCATTTTATTTCAATAAATTTTGGTCCATTGCCTGCGAGTTTAATAAAAAAATCGCCGATCGCTCCCACTATCGCCAAGAATATAACCACCAAAATAGGATTCATTTTTCTAGGTATTGCGGTATATTTTAAAAATAGCTCGAGCTAAGTTCCCTCACCGCGCACACTAACAATTTATCAATTAAGAATTTATAGCTTGCTTAATCGCAATTTCAAGTTCTTCGGAAACATCCGTTCCTATACGATAAATTTTTCCATTTTTCATAATTATTTCAACTGCATCGAAACCGGAAACATTGTAAATCCACATATACGGCCAGAACCAGACTCTTATTCCCCATCCGTAATACCAGTGATTCTTTACTGTTTGAACTGAAGCTATCTGTTTAAGTGGAAACATCTTGGCGAAAATTCCAAAGCCAAATTTGATCCGAAGACTGTTTTCGTGAATGGTCACTGTCAGCGTTGTAAACGATGCAAGAATAAACAAAATCAATGCCATTATAAAAGTAATAGCAAAATTTGTGCCGGAATAGTACGAGGGGAGCTCGAGCCTTGCCGTAATTTGAGCCCACGCGAAAAGCGCCAGCACAGCCAGCGTAACAACCAACATTAAGTAACTAATTTGCGTGTGTTTGTATGTGGTCATTTTTTTATTTCCCTCCTACGCTTAAGCTTCGGCGGACAGGCGAGTTTTTCCCTGCCTGCCAACAGGCAGGTTTGCGGTGTTTGTTGGACAAAGTTCGAAACTATTTCGAGCAAAATCCAAATGAT
>JBBTUF010000024.1:21342-44505 GCA_038063855.1 Patescibacteria group bacterium | reverse complement strand
AATTCTGTACATAAAGCTTTCACAAAATCGTCGCCATTCACGTTGCACAGTATGCCCCCGAAATCTTGAAACGGAGATATAACATGCACGTTGGGAAAATTTACCAGCAGGCGGCGCCAAAAAAAAACTTGCGCCATAAGTTGATACTTTACAATTTGTTTTTCTGCGAGAGTTTTTGTGATACGCCGAGCTGGATTGTATCTATGATCAAATTGAACCACGTAGCCAACTTTCTCCAGAGCTTGCGATATTTGAGTACCACCGCCGGGAATAAGTGCGACAATGTCGCTCATACAAGCGGCATTCGCACGTACAAACACGTGAGCTTCAGTACTGTCCTTGGCATCTCCTGTCGCCTTTATCAATTTTTTCACAAGCACTCTCCTTTCACAACGAAATCTAGGCGCACTATAGCAAAAAATTAAATATTTCCGCAAATAAAAAAACACCTCGCGAACGCGAGGTGTTTTTTTATTCAGTTTTGGTTAACCGCGAAAACCTCCCATCGGTCGATCCTGCCTCTTTCGATTGCAGTCTCGACAAAAGATTTTGCCGTAAGTACCATCCTGTCTCTTGTTGGGCATAAACGGGAGTTCCGTGACTGGGTTACCACAATTGGCACATACTATGCCGAGTGCAGTAACGTCATGGATCTGCCGTGGGCCGCCTCCTCCTTGAAACGCCATTGGCTGATTACCTAAAGTTACTCTAATAAAACTACTCAATCGAGGCCAACGACGAATTTACAACACATGGCTGTATATGCCTTTTTTGAGTACAAGAACGAGTATACTGCTTTCATGATGAGTAGTCAACTATAACGTTCCTCAAGCCACGGATCAGCATGATTATTATATCCGCGCACTTCCCAAAAGCCCGGCGCATCTTTATCTAATAACTCAACGCCCGTAAGAAATTTTGCCGATTTCCAACCATACAATGTCGGAATAATCATACGAACCGGCCCACCATGTTCGGGTGGAATCTCGCTACCCTCAAGTTCGTATGCAATAAGCACATCGGGGCCAAGCGCCTCGGCAGACGGAACATTTGTTGTATAGTCATCAAACGAATGAAAAACTACAAAACGCGCCTCGGGCTTGATACCAACGCGCTCCATCATTTTAGAAAATAAAATTCCACCCCAATACAAATCATATCTACTCCACCGCGTAACACAATGAAAATCGAGCGTACGTTCGTCTTTGGTAATTTGTTTTATATCTGCAAGCGTGATTGTTTGAGGCTTCTTAACAAGCCCCTTAAATTCGATAGACCACGTAGAATATTGCTCGCGCGTTGGTCGAACGCCCAAATCGAGAATCGAAAATTTGTCGGTCAGAACCTGCCCGGGCGGAAGACGATTTTCATGTACTCCATCACTCACGCCTGAAAACTTGTGCTGAACGGCTTGGCGCTCTTTTGCTTCGATATATTTATGATTGTACTGCTCGTTGTCCATATGTATTGCTTTCATCATATCATATGCCACACCGCGCCATTTTTTTTAATAAACCCATCTCGAGCAAGCGCTTCGAGTATTTCTTTTGGATTATGCATTGCAAGCAATGGATCGCGCTCAAACAACGCTTGTGTTTTTTTTAGAGTAAGACGACTTTCAAGAAGTATTAAATCAAGTAATTTCGCACGAGCGAACCTGCGTGAACCCTCAAACTTACTTTGTCGCACGTACCGAATACTTTTACGATTTGGATTTGAAATATTTTTTAACTCCCCCGCCCCATAGTCCATAAGCGCCCAGTACCATTCACGGATGTGTTCGGGCGGCAATGTTTTTTGTATGCATTCGAGGATTTCTGCATCAATTACCTTTTTTTTATGCGCAAAGAAAAAATGAATATACACGCGCCGAATATTTGTTTCTATAAAAACTTCTGGCATATCCCACGCAAATGCACACATCGCACGCGCCGTGTAATGCCCCACACCCGGGAGTTTTTCGAGCTCATGAGGATTTTTGGGAAACGCTCCCTTGTAATTTTTTACTACTTGCGCCGCCGCTCGTTTTACGTACAATGCACGACGATTATAGCCAAGGCCTTGCCATTCTTTTAGTACAGCCGCTTGCGGTGCGTAAGCCAAGCGTTTAACCGTTGGAAATTGTTTGAGAAAATTTTTATATTTGGGGACGACCCGATCTACTTGTGTCTGCTGAAGCATTATTTCGGAAACAAATATTTTGTATGGATCGCGTGTGTGTCGCCACGGCAAATCGTGCCGCCCATGCACGCGATACCACACGAGAATCTTCTTTTGAAACGTTTTAATTTCTGCCTCAGAAGTCACCACCAATTTACTCAAATAACTTTGCCTGATGTTTTTTTGCGACAGGTTGAAATGGCGTAAATACTCGATTTGCCGCATCGCGATACTGGCAATATTCACACGTTGGCGCCGCAGATGGCAATGCGTCTTTCATTAAACAATCATGTGCCTCGATAAGTTTACCCTCGACCCAGCCATCATCACCTTCGTATGGAAAAACAGTTACATCAAATTCGAGTTTGCCATCGAATGCTTTGCGATCACGCTTTCCATTTACATATACAAAATAGCTGATATCAGAAACCTCAAAACCATTGTGACGCAAGAGCCATTCATAAATCTCCATCTGGCGTTTATACGCGTCGTGCCATATAGAATCACCGAATTCTACGGCGCCATCTTTGCTCGTCGCTTTGTAGTCCACAATGTGCAATTCACCCTGTGGGTTGACCCAAATATCGTCGACAGCGCCAAAAAAAATAAAATTGGTTGGCTTGTGATGATATTGAATGCCAACAAAGTTTTCACGCCATACATCAAGCTGTGGATGAACAAACGGCACCGCATCAACACCATATTGTTGCATGAGTGGATGAGCGACCCCTTGCGCGCGATGAATATCAAATTCTTTTTTAAGCAAGTGGTCAACCGCGATGTTGAGTGTAAACGATGGCATCGATGGCTCTGATACTCCAAGCCGTCGATCAAGATAAAAACACCGCGGACAGCGCATAAAATTTTCAAGCTTAGTGCGTGAAAGCTTGAACAGATCCTGACTCCGCGGGTCAAAAATATTGCTTTTGCGCACAATAGCCATGCGCTATTTTGAAAGCTCAGCTAAATCACGCAATACCTCTTGGGCATGAATCGGTGGTTTTACTTTTTCGTAGATTTTTGCAATTTTTCCAGCCGGATCAATTAAAAATGAAGTACGAAGCGTACCCATATATTCTTTACCAAGAAATTTCTTTTTTGCCCATGTACCATATGCTTTGTGAACAATTTTTTGCTCATCAGAAAGAAGCGTAAATGGCAATTTGTATTTTTCAATAAATTTTTTATGACTGCGTGGTGAATCTTTACTTACTCCCAACACAACCGCTTTTATTTTATTAAAGTCGCCATGATAATCGCGCAAAGAGCATGCTTCTTTTGTACATCCCGGAGTATCATCTTTCGGATAAAAATACAGCAAAACCCACTGCCCCTTATAATCGCCTAGTGAATGAGTTTTGTCTTCCTGATCGGGTAACGCAAACGCAGGAGCCTTATCACCAATTTGGAGTTTCATACCCTTATCATATCTCTTTCTCTAGCGAGAAGCAAGATTTTTTTCTTTGTACCTCGATTATAGCCACCCAGTATCCCGTCGGAGCGCACTACACGATGGCATGGAACGCACGGGTTATAATTTTTATTTAAAATATTTCCTACCGCACGATACGCTCGCGGTGAGCCCGCGCGTTGTGCTACTTCTTTATAGGTAAGCGTCTTGCCTTTCGGAATTTTTGCGACAACGCCTATTACGCGTTCTTTAAACATATTTTTCGAGAAGTTTTATAAGTAAGCGTACCGGAGCGCCCGCCGCACCTTTCGATAAAAACTCACCTTCAATCGATGTCATACGAGGTGCCATATCAATATGTACCCACGGTATTTTTGACTCTTTTATGAATTGCCATAAAAACACAGCCGCAGTAATTGCCCCGCCATATCGTGTTTTGCCCACATTTGCCCAATCACCAAAAGTACCTTTTATTTCTTCTTCGTACTCTTCCCACAATGGTAACGGCCAAACATAATCGCCCGATTCTTCCCCGAGTTCTCGAAATAATTTTTCAAGATTTTCATCGGGCGTAAATATTGCCGATGCTCGTTCACCTAAAGCGCCTGCTGCTGACCCAGTAAGTGTAGCTACATCAATCACGAGTCGTGGAGAATAAAATTTTTGGGCATAGGTAAGCGCGTCCGCTAAAATAATGCGCCCTTCGGCATCAGTATCTAAAACCTCAATTGTTTTCCCCGACATACTTTTGAGTAGATCTCCCGGGTGGTAGCTCGAACCCGACGGCATATTTTCCGCCGCAGGCACAAGACCCACAACATTTATTTTTAAACCAAGATGCGCCGCCAAAGCAACCGCATGGATAACCGCCGCTCCACCCGACATATCCATATGCATCTCATATATATATGCGCTTGGCTTCAGATTGAGTCCGCCCGTATCGAATGTGACACCCTTGCCGATCAAAACTATAGGCTTTGATCGCCCTGAGCCTGCCGAAGGGCTTCCCCAATACTCAAGAACTACAAATTGAGGATCCTCATTCGAGCCTTGCGACACACCAATAATGCCTCCCATACCAAGCTTTTTAATTTCAGATTTGCCAAGAATTTTTGCTTTTACTTTTGTACCACGAACCGCCTCGCGTGCCGCATGAGCCAAAAGTTTTGGTGTCATCTCGCCACCAGGCATATTGGCAAGCGCACGCGTCTTATTTACTTCCTCGCCGATGATTTGCCCTCGCTCAAAGCCCGATCGCGAATCACGACTCTCTGCCCCCTGTAGATATATTTCTTCAACAAAATTCCATCCCTCGGGAGGTTTTGATTTATATTTTATAAATTCAAAATTTGCCATTTCAAAATTCGTAGCGGCAAGTTCTGCCAAATCATTCGATGCGAGCGCTAAATGAGCAAACGCAAAATCAGCAAGATTAATGCTAATTTTTTTAGCGCGGTTTGCGCGCGCAAGCGCGATCACGCGCCGAAAAAGTAAAATAAGCTTTCGTCTATTTATTTTTTTAAAGTCTTCAACGCCGATCTGAATAACGCGTTGGCCAGAGGGCTTTAATAGCACATCGGTAGTTTTTTGTTCTCGAAGCTCAATAAGAGTCGTAGATAAATCTTTTGGCAATATTGCTTGAAATTTAGTTTTAATCGATTTCATAAAAACTATAATACCATTAACCATTAAGAATAAAAAATGCCCCGCACCAGCTAAATGCGCTGATGCGGGGTACTGCGAGCGAGACAATATTGACGTCGCGCATTAGCGCATTGACGACCTCGTCTCGCTTTTTGTGGAACACTCATCCGCTCGTCTTTCGACGCAACCTCATTCGTCCCACATTTGTTAAAGAACTACCGCTCTGCAGGCTTCCCATCGTCTTCTCAAACATACCACCAAACGCAGAACGGTTTCGGAGACACACATCTCTTCATCTCTAAGGACAACAGGACAATCGTCTCCGAATTTACTACGATACATCGAAGCACTCACCTGCAGGACATTTCCTCCTTCAGCTTGCGACAATCTCCAATTCGTCCCGAAGATTTTTAGAAAGAAGAATTTATGAGGACATCTCACCTTACGCCCCGAGAGGCTCTCCGACATTCGTCCTCATTACTACGCTGCTTTCACTTCCTCTCGCCGAGCTTCGATGCCTTTCCACTTCTTGAAGACATGCTCAACGAACTTCGTGATCGTCCGCCAGATCGCCATCTTGTGAATGTGCCCGTCGGTGTAGCGTTTTTTGCCATCCACCACGATAACTTCCGAGTGTTTGGCACGAAACTTCGCCTTGTACTCGCGGTACTTGATACCCCGCTCGGAATTCGGTCGCTTCACCCATTGATCAGCAAGCAAGTACAGTGCCTGTCGCGCCGTTGGATTCCAATTTGCAACCGTGCCTGCTCGCTTTCGCGCGAAGCGTCCGTCGGAGAGTACATGCACCCCGCAAAACGCTTTGAGTTTTGGCATAGTTGCAAATCGCCGGATGTCGCCGATCGATGTAATAATGCCCGCCGCAAGCACTTCTCCACATCCTTCGACTGATTCGAATAGCTCTCGCCATACATCGAGCGCACGAACAGCACGCCGAAGTTCGACTTCACGAGCTTCCTCCTCTTTGAAGATTGCTCGCAAAATCACATCGTTGGCACGAATGTTATCGTACGCCTCTTCAACAGTTCCCTCGGGATACCGGCCTTCTTCCGAAAGAAAGATAGAACCAATCGCATGTGAACGAAGCCTCTGTTCACAGCGAATACGATCCTTTTGTGTATCTCTCCGAGCTCGATACGCTTCCTGCGCCTGAATGAGCCCGCGGTCACGTACACCAACTGGGTAAAACAAATCGGGCTTCTTGCTGCCGAGGCAAGCAAGTGTTGTGTGATCGTCGTCTTTGGTCGCTTCGCCACGCTCCTCTTTGAAAAGAAACGGGGCAATACGATACACGGACGCATCGATCTCCTCGCCACGCCGCGAAAGCGCATACGCAAGACGATCGCCAGAACCACCCAAAATCATGAAGACTTTGTCACCCGACTTGAAGCCGTCCCAAGCGCTAGAAACTTTTGTTGCAACTTCAAACTTCTTGCCCGATTTTCGGATATGTGGAGCATATAATGCTTCGCGACTATCTCCTTCTTTCGGTAGTCGCCACTTAATGTGGTGTAGCAAAAATCGAGAGAGATTTTCTTCATCTTCCACACCCCGCCAAGCGATCGGGAACTTCCCCATGAGAAAGTCAAGCTCTGCGGTTTCATCCTCGAGCTCGAGAGAGCGCGTGTTGCCGTCTTCGAGAATCGCGACCATAGTTGGTCGCGCCTCCTGCTCCGCCGTCCGCTTCACGCGGTGGCGAATACCAATCAATCGTGCCATACTCGCTCCTTTCGTCCTTCGACAAGCTCAAGACATGTAGTTGTGAGATTGAGACACTTGCTTCTTCGTCTTTTAACGACAAACGCTAGTTCGTCTCAATCTGTTATCAAAGTGCGGCTTGTGAACACTCACTCCAACGTTTAAAACAGTCGCACTATCGTTCACAAAGCCAAAAAAAGATTACCAGAATTTTGTGTTTTCGTCAAACACTGATATAATCTTTTTGTGATCGATCAAGCATTTGCATTTCTGATTCCCATTCAGGGGTTCTTTAACAATTTTTATCTTGCCGACTTTTTTGATGTCTTTATTATCACTATCTTTATTTACGCGGCACTCCTCCTTTTTAAACAAACGCGTTCATTTTCGATTCTTGTTGGTATCGCAACAATTATCGTACTCTATGCGCTTGCTCAAGCGTTCCATTTTTACCTCACATCACTCTTGCTCCAATCATTTTTTGGGGCATTTCTTATTGTTTTGGTCGTTATTTTTCAAGAAGAACTTCGAAGATTTTTTGAACTTATCGCACTCTGGGGCACGCGAGGTCGTAAACGTAATACGTCTATCACTGGCCCAACTCCCCTCAAATCAATTGTTCAGGCGATTGCAAATCTTGCCCACCGCAAAATAGGCGCCCTCGTTATACTCGAAGGACACGAAAATATTGAACGTCACATTGAGGGAGGCGCTACGCTTGACGGGGTGGTATCTGACGATCTTCTTGAAAGCATTTTTGATCCAACCTCACCGGGACACGACGGCGCTGTTATTATCAAAGAAAATCGTCTTTCAGTATTTGGAGCGCATCTACCACTTTCTCGCAATTTCCAAGAAATTGGCAAACACGGCACACGCCATTCTGCCGCACTGGGAATATCAGAATCTTCTGATGCGCTTGCAATTGTCGTCTCTGAAGAGCATGGCACCATTTCAATTGCCATTAGCGGTGTTCTTACACCTCTCAACTCAATCGAGGAGCTTGAAGTAAAAATTCTTAATTTTTTTCAAGAAAATTTTCCTACTCAATCCGCACCATTGTGGGAAACTGTTATAAAAAGAAACTCCATCGAAAAATTGCTCGCCTTTTGCATGTCGGGGCTTTTGTGGTTTTTTGTAGCATACCAAGCAGGTACCGTGCAACGCGATTTTGTAGTACCCATTAGTTACCGCAATTTAAACCCTCAACTTTTAATCGAAAATCAACGGCCAAAAAATGTCACCGTAACGTTCTCGAGCCGTGGAAATGCATTTGATACCTTTATTCCGACCAGCCTTGAAATATCAATCGACGCGAGCACGCTCGCCAAGGGTGAACAAACTATTCATCTTACTGAAGATATGATTGGGCGCCCACTTAATTTTACAGTTGCGAATATTTCCCCTCCTGATATTCAATTTGCAGTTACTCAATATAATACTTTTGAAGTACCAATCAATGTAACCACAACAAACCGCGTACCTCCGGACTACATCATTGATCATACAAGTTCTAAGCCCGATACAATAAAAATATTAGTCTCAGAACTTATCCAGCCCCCCACTCACATCAACACAACACCAATTGATCTTGACCAGCTTACGAGTACCGAAAGCTTCCAAACAACACTTATTTTGCCAAAAGGCACGAGGTTGCCCGACGATTCACCTGCGGATCTAACAGCAACCGTCTACATTCGAAAACGTTAGTTTCTGCATTTTTTGCTTGACTTTTAAGTTAAAAACTGCTTTAATTGAAAGCGGAATAAGGGGCGTACGAACATTCACACTTAACCATGTTGAGGGAGGACGCGATGGCAGGGCTATCAAGGGGTCTTACAACGACAGAACGCATCATCGTCAAGGAGCTGAAAGAACAAGGTGTTCTCAAGCATGTAGACGGACATCGCCTGTCGCTCGAGAAAGGGGTCATCAGCTGTTTTTGTGCCGATTGCGATCGGTCTGCAGACATTTATGCGCATCAGCAAGGTATCGTGCGCGAACAATGCAAAGATCCGCGCATCCATATGCTCGCCGACAACGGAGGACCGCTTTTGATCACAAAGAACTCTCCCGCAAACAAAGTCGGCAGAACCCGAGACATTGACTTTTTGGATTCAATTGCATTCGCAATTGAGAAAAAAGGGATCCAAACTGTGGCTCTCATCGGCCATGCAATCTGCGGTGTTGCGCTCGAGCGCGAAATCGGCTTGCTTCGTACCATCGCGTTAATACTGTGCGCGAAGTCGCGCATCAAACAAGATCTCAAGAGACTCGATCCGAAGGTCGCGTGCTTCTATCACGTCGACTACGGCGAATTTGCCACTGATCCCTCAAGGCCGATGAAGACATATTTCATCGACAAGCACGAGTTTGCAAGAACCTTCCCCTCCCAGCACATTTTTACCGCATAGCAGAAGCAAAAAGCCCCCCGACAGTAATCGTCGGAGGGCTTTTCTTTTTTAGTTATTCTATTTCATTTACACCCTCGAAGTCGGCGTAATACAATGAAATTGGTACATCAATATTTACCGCTTGAAAATAATTTTTCAACATACCACGCGCACGTTCAAGCTCGCGCATATAAAATTCGGCATCAGTCTTTCCTCCATACGCACCGCATTCATTGTGCACCATCAATACTACTTCCTTTGTATGGTGCAACGCAATTGATTTTCGAAGCTGATCTTGCACATATTCACGATCAGCTTCGCGCTCGGGAGCAGCAATATCTTTCGCGCCGCCTGCAACACACACCAAATCTACATTTTGAAAACCTTTACTTTTAATAAACCTATCGCGAAGCGTTGCAAATCGTGCATCAAAGCACCATACGATACACGCGTCTGATACATAGTGTTTTTTATCGCTTATATGCTCAACTATTTTTTTCATAGTGATCGTGCATAAGCACTGTGAGAGTATTATCAGGATCCATCTCTAAAAACCCAGACTCTATCTCATATTCTAACTTCTCACCATTTGTCTGTACAACAACAGCTTTACCTTTTTTTAAAATTGAGATAAGTGGTCGATGATGATCAAGAATTGTAATTTCACCCGCACGCGTTGGCACATTGAGGCTCATCGCCTCGCCTTCAAACTGAATACCACTTGGTGAATACATGTTAATTCGCATATATTTATTCGTCGATCTTCCCTTTCATATAAAAGAATTCTTCCGGCCTGTCGTCGTAGGCACCATCAATAATTGCCTTGAAACCAGAAATGGTTTCTGCAAGTGTTACGAATTTACCAGAACGCCCCGTGAATGCCTCCCCAACGAAAAACGGTTGCGAAAGAAAGTTTTGAATTTTGCGCGCACGGTTGACAGTTAGCCTATCTTCGTCAGAAAGTTCTTCGAGCCCTAATATCGCGATAATATCTTGAAGCTCGCGGTATCGCTGCAATATTTGTTGTACTCGTCTTGCAATAGTGTAATGTTCTTCACCGACAACTTTTGGATCAAGTGCACTCGAACTTGATGCAAGCGGATCAACTGCTGGATAAATACCGATTTCTGTTAGAGCACGAGAAAGTACAATTGTTGAATCAAGATGCGCAAATGATGTAGCCGGGGCAGGATCAGTAATATCATCGGCTGGTACATAAATTGCCTGCACTGAAGTAATCGAACCATTTTTTGTGGAAGTAATTCGCTCTTGCAAGGCGCCCATCTCTGACGCAAGTGTAGGCTGATATCCTACTGCCGACGGCAAGCGCCCTAATAATGTTGAAACTTCACTTCCTGCTTGAGAAAATCGGAAAATATTATCGATAAATAACAATGTGTCTTTGTGTTCTTCGTCACGAAAATATTCAGCCATCGTAAGCGCCGAAAGGGCGACCCTAAGGCGAGCGCCCGGGACTTCATTCATTTGACCAAATACCAATGCGGTTTTTGCAAGCACGCCAGACTCTTTCATTTCATTATATAAATCGTTTCCCTCGCGCGATCGTTCACCTACACCTGCAAATACTGATGCACCTCCTGACTCTTCAGCAACATTGCGAATAAGCTCCATAAGGAGAACAGTTTTCCCAACGCCAGCACCACCAAAAAGCCCAATCTTGCCACCTTTTACAAATGGCGCAAGTAAATCGATAACTTTAATACCCGTTGCAAAAACTTCTACTTTCGTTGATTGATCGGAAAGACTTGGCGAAGCGCGATGAATTGGCCATCGTTTTTTAAATACTTTTTTACTCGATTCAATATCAAGTGGCGTACCGCGCACATCAAAAATATGTCCAAGCACTTCAGGACCAACGGGTACGGATATTGGCGCGCCGGTATCGTGTACAACGGCTCCTCGCATAAGACCATCCGTACTCGAAAGCGCAATAGCACGAAGCCGCCCAGGCTCTAAATGTCGTGCTACTTCAAGTACGACTTCCACTCCAGCGATCTCTGTAGTAAGAGCCGTCAGGAGTGCAGGCAAAACATGCGATTCAGGAAATTCTACATCGACAACCGGACCTATCACTTGAATAATTTTTCCTTTTATATCAGTCATATTTTTAGAGTGCATTTTGTGTAGAAATAATTTCGATCATCTCTTTTGTGATACTTGCCTGTCGCGCCTTATTTGCGAGTAACACCAACGAACGAGAAAGATCTTCTGCATTGTCTGATGCTGTTTTCATCGCAACCATACGAGCAGAATGTTCAGACGCATTAGCCTCGAGCATTACATGATACAATTGTAAACTCAAGAGATACGGTACCAGCTCATCGAGTACCACCTCAATCGATGGCTCATAGATATAATCAACAGAACTCTGTACTCGATTCGTAATTCCATTTTTCTTAGCAGAAAAACGACCATGCTCTGGCGTAAGCTCATCGACTGTTTCTTTTATTTTCTTATAGTCAGTTGGCAAAATTTGACGTACCAATGTTTCTTGTTTAAGGGTTGTACGAAAATGAGTTGAAACAGTCAGAACTCTGTTCCACAATCCTTCACGAAATCCTTTGATAATTCGGTCTGCAACTGGTTCAGTTTCACTAAAATCTATAAAATCTCCAAACCCGATGTGGCTTTCAATAATTGGGATATTTTTCTTTTGTGCAAACGATAAAGCCTTCTTGCCAAGGGCAATCACACTTGTATGTGGCTCATTCAATAGCGATTCGGCAACACGAAATATTTGTGCGTTGAACGATCCTGCAAGTCCGCGATCAGACGCAACAAGAATCACAAGCGTATTACGAACCTCTCGTTCTTGCATTAAAGAATTTGTTACAGGCGCGTGCTCCGTAAGATCACGCAACAATTCGAGTGCGCGCAAAGCATAGGGGCGTGAACGAAGTGCAATTTCCTGCGCTTTGCGCATCTTGGTAGCAGAGACCACCTCCATTGCCTTGGTAATTTTACCAACATTTTTTACCGCGCCGAGTCGTGATTTTATGTTTTGTATCGATTCCATATTTTATGCGCTTGAAAATATCTTTTTAAAATCATCAATCGCACCCTTGAGTTCCGCCTCCATCGCTTCCGTAAGAACGCCGGAGCTTCCAAGTGATTCAAGAAGATGCTGATGACGCTTATCAAGATATTCGAGCAATTCGGTTTTGAATTTTTTAATCTGTTGGTGCGCGATATCATCAAGCAGACCTCCAAGAGCTACATACAGAATAACCACTTGCCGTTCAAATGGTTCTGGCTCACGATCGGTTTGCTTTAACACTTCAACAAGCAGTTTACCGCGGTGAATTTTTTTCTGTGTTGCTTCATCAAGATCTGATGCAAATTGTACAAAAGCCTCAAGTGCACGAAATTGCGCAAGCTCAAGACGAAGTCGCCCCGCAACCTGCTTCATAGCTTTTGTTTGTGCTGACGAGCCAACCCGCGAAACTGAAAGACCAACATTTACTGCCGGCCGTATTCCTTGATAAAAAAGATTTGATTCGAGATAAATTTGCCCATCCGTAATCGAGATAACATTTGTAGGTACATAGGCCGAGACATCGCCAAGTTGCGTCTCGATAATCGGCAATGCGGTCAAAGAACCTCCTCCTTTTTCTTTGCTCATCTTTGCCGCGCGCTCTAATAATCGCGAGTGAAGATAAAAAACATCACCCGGATATGCCTCGCGACCCGGCGGCCTGCGTAAAAGTAAAGAGAGTTCACGATAAGACGCCGCATGTTTTGAAAGATCATCGTATACCACGAGCGCATCACGCCCCAAATCCATAAAATATTCGCCAATTGCTGCTCCCGCAAACGGCGCAAGATATTGCAGAGATGCGGGAGCCGACGCGGGCGCTGAAACTACAATCGTGTACGCAAGCGCCCCTGCATCTTCCAATATTTTTACAATATTTGCGATCTTAGAATTTTTCTGCCCAATGGCAACATAAATACAAATCGGAGTTGTGCGCCCCTTATCGTGCTGTTGATTTAAAATTGTGTCGAGCGCAATAGCGGTTTTGCCAGTTTGCCGATCACCAATAATAAGTTCTCGCTGACCACGTCCAATCGGAATCATCGAGTCAACTGCCATAACACCTGTATGGATCGGCGTTCGTACTGATTCACGATCAAGCACCGAAGGCGCATTACGCTCAAGCGTATATTCTTTTGGTTTTGACTTTGATGAATACAAAGCCCCCTTGCCATCAAGCGGAACTCCAAGCGGATCAATCACACGCCCTATGAGCTCTTCTCCAACACTCAAAGAAAGCACTCGCCCCGTTGAACGAACACGATCCCCCACGCGCACGGATTCTGCCGCACTTAATAAAATAATACCGATGAAATTTTCTTCAAGATTAAACGCAAGTGCCGCTCGCTCGCCTACCGAGGTTTCAACAACGAGCAATTCTTGCGCCATTGCATTTCGTAAACCTTCTACTTTTGCAATACCATCTCCTGTCTCGACAACACGGCCAATCGATTCAAAACCAGGCTTCTCGACAAATCCTTCAATCTCTTTCTTTAATTTTTCGACAATATCGTATTGCATAAACTATGATTTAAATATTTTCTTAAGACGGTTCGCAAAAGAATTATCATACTCTCGTTCACCATTAATAGTAACTCTCGCGCCCGCAACCAACGCGGGATCAATTGAGAAACGTACAAAATCTTTCTTACTAAACTGCTTTAACATACCATCAGTCACTTCATGATTTACGGGACGTGCAAGTGCTATATCAATCATAGAGCCGCCTGTCGCTCGAATAAAACGTTTTTGGATCTCTCTGAATACAAAGGGCAGTCGTGATGCATCTCCATTTTTTGTAATAACCTTAATAAAACGTTTTACAAGTTTACCATGATCGGCCGCTGAAGATGATCGTGTAGCTTCAAAAAAAGCGCGTGCATATACATCGACTGAATATTTCATACTCGAGCCTCCTGTTCTATAACTTTTGATGCCTCGGCGATGAGTTTTTCGTCAATATGAGTCGGGTGTAACAGTGCCGCCTTGGCAACCGCACTTCGTATAATGGAGCCAGCCTCACGAATCAACTCATCAAACTGTTCTTCTCGACGTTGAGCCAAAATCGCCTGCCCTTCTTTGAGTATGCTGGCTGATTTTTTTTCGCCAGCTTTTATAATTTCACCTGCGCGACGATTCGCATCGGATTCCGCCTCCGAAATGCGCATCACTGCCTCGCGCTCGGCCTCCGACATGCGCGCTTCTTTTAATTTTTCAATACTTGCGAGTCGCGCATCTGCATTTTTTGCATTCTGTAATCCATCTTCGATGCGTTCACGCCGCGCATCCATCATGCGCAATAATGGCTTCCATACAAACACCGTCAACACGCCAAGCACAACGAGAAAATTAACTCCCTGCGCAAGCAGAAGCCGCCAATCGACTCCAAGTTGACTGAAGATAACAGCCATGCTGGTATGCTATTCGACGAACTTTAAAATTAACGAAACTACCAAGGCATAAATTGCGATCGCTTCTGCAAACACAATTGCCAAGATCATAGCAGTCTGAATTTTTGGAGCAGCTTCAGGATTGCGACCAATCGAATCGGCACCGCGAGATCCAATCATGCCAATAGCAATAGCCGGCCCGATCGTACCAATGCCCATAATGAAGGCGATGGCCACAAATTTAATAACTTCTGGACTCATGAAATAATTTAATCAATAATTCTTACTCGCACACGACTCTGTACGAGGCTCTATTAATGCGAAGGTTCCTCTGCAACCGCCATGCCAATAAACACGAGTGTGAGCATTGAGAAGATAAACGCCTGCATAAAGCCTACGAATACTTCAAGAAACAAAAACGGAAGCGGCAATATATATGGAACAAGGAACCCTATGATAATCAGCAGGACCTCCCCTGCAAAAACGTTCCCGAACAAACGAAACGAGAACGAGATTATCTTAGCAAATTCTGAAACTAATTCAAGAAGACCAACAAAAGTGAATATCGGATTTTTAAGAGTAAAGTATTTTGATGCGTGACGACGAATCCCCAGCGCTAATACACCAAGAATCTGCGTTGCGAATACCGATATAATGGCGAGTGCAAAAGTAAAATTGAGATCAGCGGCAGGCGCACGGAAAAGCGGTTTTGAATGAAATTCTAACGAGCCAACAAGCGGCAACAGACCCAACCAATTAGAGACGAGCAAAAAGAAAAACATGCTTGCGATAAACGGAAAATAATACTCGCTCGTCGAACGTTTTCCTAAAACGGCATCCATTATCCCCAATACTTGCTCGCAAATTAACTCAAAAATGCTTTGCAGTGTGCGAGGGATCATTACAATACGACTTCGTAATAAAAATACAAACAAAAGAATCACTGCTAATGATACCGCAGCCAATACGAGCGAATTTGTTATCGGGAATGACCCAAGGCGGAAAAGCTCTTCTGCTTTGATTGAAATCTCATGCATATACTTTAATAGATTAGTATAGTAGTCATCGCACCAAAAAGCAACGGAATTTTTTTGAACCTATTGGTTTTTTCTTGCATTTCCGTTATGAATATAAGCAGAGGCATTGACAACCTTACTCACAGAAAGGGTGCTCATGGAAACCTTTGGAAGAAAGAAAAAATTCGTTCTATGCCAAAGTCTTTTTACATATGATCCAGAGCGCATGGATAATTTCGGCAATAATGACCTTGTCATACCGCTCGAAACTATCGGCGCCCTAGGCACACATGCAAACTCCGGAGACAACGGCAGGGCACGAAATGCGACACAAGCTTTGCGCAACATTGAGGTATACCGACTTCGAGGAAATCTTCGAAGAGGCGTCACCACAAGTAGTGGCGGAACTGTAATTATTGACGATGGAACGCCAAAAAACCAAATAAACAGGAGTAGTGCAAAACGTCAAAATCGACATTCGGGCGCACTTGGCGTGGCACATAAATGGATGAAAATCGAATCAGGGAACCCTCCTGAAAAGCGGGTGCAGGTAATTTTTGTAAGCAAACATCCAGATCAACGCATTATGGCTGATGCGCAAGGTATCACTTCGCAGGACTATTTGTCTGACAAGGTGATAGAATCAATCGACCAACTCTACAGCGGTGTTATCGATTTCAAAATCGACGAATACCGAAAAGATTTTATTGATAAAGTGTACAAAGAAAAGGTTGTGCCGATATCAGATCTATGGAACATTACCGACAGACAAACTCTTTTCCCGAATACTTGTTGTCGAGTAAAATTTCCAAACGGCACCACTCTTCTTCTTCGATACAAAGAAAAACTTAACGATCGACACCGTGTTTTGCGCTTCATACCATTCGCCACGGCAGCTCAAAAGAAACAACCGGCTTTCCCTATAAACGAGGAGCAACTGATTGCATATGATCTTCTCGTTGATCCTGATATTCGATTTGTTTCTCTCGTAGGAATAGCCGGCACCGGCAAAACACTTATCGCATTGCTCGCGGGATGCCATCTCTTCGAAAAAAACCTTTTCCGGCAAATTTCTGTATACCGGCCAACGCATGAAACTGGGAATAGATTGGGATTTCTCCCGGGCGATCTCAAAGAAAAATTTGAACCATGGATGACACCCATTCTCGATGCAATAACATTCATCAAAGAGGATTTCCCGGAAACCGGGAGTGGCTCTCCGAAAAATACTATGGGATATGAAAGCCACCCCTTTAGCGCCGCTCTGGACATGATAGAGCGACACGCACTCGAAATAAAACCCATAAACTTCTGCAAAGGCAGCACTTTCAGACATTCATATACAGTCGTAGATGAATGCCAAGACCTTACGCCAGGCGAAGCAAAAAAAATCGTCTCTCGATGTGGACCTGGATCCAAGTTTGTAATCACCGGTGACCCAACACAAATCGACAACCCCGAAGTCGATGTAACAAACAATGGCATCACCCACGTAATCCAAGGATTCAAGGGGCAACCACTCGCAGGGACTGTAACTCTCATAACAGTCGAGCGCGACGAATTAGCAGAACTCGCCGCACGGCTTCTTTAAAGAAAAAAATCAGAAACACCAAAACCCGCCATTCACAACCATGATGGCGGGTCTTTTTTATAATATATAGATCATATCTTTGCGCTCAACCACAACTTGCCATCCTTTTCGTTTCGCGTGCGTATATAATTTTTTGTTTGGGTTGAAACAGATTGGCCGCTCTACCAAACTCAAAAATCGAATATCAGCTTCGGAATCCCCTACACCAATTGAGTTTTTTAAAGTGAGACTTTCTTTCAAAACCGCACGCTTCAGCACCTTCGCTTTATCAATCATGAGATCTTCAAATAACATTCGACCGGTAAATTTACGCCGCTGATTAACCTCGTATACGCGACCGTATACTTTATGGAAACCCATGTTGGCAGCGAATGCATCGGCAATTTCTTTTGGAGAATTAGAGATCGCGAGCAAAAAATACTTCTTATGTTTTAATTTTTTTATCAAATCGCGAGTATATCGATACACACGATCTTTATGAAATGCGGTTACTGTTTGTGTTACTCGCAAGAAATCATCGTATCGAACGCCCTTGATCTGCCCTCGAAATGCACGCACAACACCAATAATATATTTCTCGTAACTATCTTTGCGATCGAGCCAACGCTGATATGCCCGCGTATATTCTTTTGCTGTACGTTTTGAAAATATTCCCTCTTCAATAAGCGCATCAACGAGTTCAATAAGCAAACTCGATCGAAAAATCGTTCCGTCGATATCAAAAATAGCCACGCGGCGCTTCATATGGCCATCGTATCATAAAAGCACGCGCAATTTATAATTCAAAACACTCGACAACTGGACTAAAGGCTGTATCCGTGATATCTTAATGTTTAACGCTCTTTCCAAGTCACTTCACTCAAAAAAAGGAGGCTTTATGCCGAAAACGGCAAGCAAACTAAACGCGCGACTAGAAGACATTTGGGGCGCACAGCAACGAGCAAAAATACAATCACTCATCGAGCAATACGAGGTTGTTGCAAAAGATGTAAAAGCAGGCCGCCACTCCTACTGGGATAACAGAGGGCAATACATCCCACCGTGGACCATAAGCCGCCGAATTCGAGATCAAGAGAAAGACGAACAATTGTCGCGAGAAATCGTTGAGCTCACGCTTGAGTCGCTTGTAGGGTACGATGCTGCTCTCGAAGAAGCCCTGACGATTTTGAAATCAGTCGCTTCAAGGCAAGCTCGCGCGTTCGTAAAACGCTACGCCATCACTAAGAAAAAATGAAACCCCCAGCCCTCCGCTAAACAGCGGCGGGCTTTTTTTATGGAAGTGGCTCTACTGGGACAGCTGGTGGCTCAACTATGGGTTGTATAACTTCTTCGGGTGGCGGAGAAGTAATTTCAGGCGTAAGTGTAGGTTCAACAATCACATCGGCTGGCGGTACATCTGGAGTAGAAGTTGAAATTGCAGGTGGTGGCAATGGTTCCACGATAAACGCCGGCGGAGGCGCGGCACTATTCAACGAAGCGTCCTCACATCGACCAGAAATTGTTTTGAGTTGCCCTTGCTGGATATACACACAATACGGATTTCCACCGTCAACATCAAAGAGTGTGGTGCCTGCCGGTTTCGATGGATCCCCTACCTCAAGCGCATCGGTAAATACTTTTTTCGCATGCATATTTCCGTTCTCATCGATCGACCAATTGCCCGAAGCCGACATAATCGACTTCACGTTTTCAATACTATTACCACCGAGGTTGAGTGCATATGACGTGTTAAGTTTGCCGGTTGCGAGATCTACCGTCCATGGCTCTGTTGTTGTTGCAAGACCTGCGATCTGACTATCGAGATGTTGCCAACCAATATTTACTAAAATAACTACAATACCAGTTTTTACTTCGCGAGTTTCGATAACACCTGTTTCGGGATCAGTTATAGAAACCATTGCAGTAGTAGTTGCAACATTTTCGTCAAATGCTTCGAGTGCAGTTCCAACCATCTGCCCATCCTTTACTGCTCTCGCGCCAACGCCTGCAAGATGCGAGGAAGTAATACTATCTCCGATCGCAATTGACCCATTTTCTGTAGAAACTTTCACTCGTGCGCGCCCAACAAGAGTTACTGCTTTTGGATTTTGCGCAAATTTCCAAGTAGCTGTGTCAATAATGGGTTTAGCGTTTCTTGAAATTACACCGATCATATTTCCACCTAGTGCGGCTTTACCAAGAATCGCAACCGTGCTCGTACTTTTTCCGCCCTCTGTTAAAGAAAAAGTTTGATCGCTTACCATGACAATATCTCCTTCTTCAACTCCTGCTTGTGTCTCATACAATTCTTCGGTATTTGTAAGCTCACCAGATCGCGCCTCTTCCTGGATAGCTTTTGCAAGAAGCGAAATAAAACTGTTCGCATCCAAACCATCAACTTGCCCCGCAAGGTTATACATAACAAACCGCTGATCTATCTGCTGTGTTTCTTCAGCAATAAGCCCAGCCCGTTGCCCAGGATATCGATAAAAATTTCCTGTATTCGGATTAAAGTCAAAAGTAACAGGGCGCAACTTCATAACTTTCGCAAGGGCAGGGTCATTCCAATCCTGAATATTTAGTTTATACCGAAATGCCGATGTAGCATCTGCACCACAAAAAATTGACCCAACTGCATTAGTATCAAGAGTACCAGATCCTGTACACGACGGCTGGTTAAATTGCAAAGCGTTAGCCTTAACACCTCCGGTAAACGTGGAGGTGCCGGCACCTACTTTAATGAGAGAGCCGAACTGAGCAATGCCCGATGTCTCCAGTATCCCATCTGCAGTGGTGGCGTTACCGACCCCAAGACCACCTGAAATAAATGCATCTGCTGTATTTCCTTGTGTACCTCCTACAGAAAGAGTAGCAAGCTCCTGTGTAGTAGTACCTCCAGCAAAAATATTTGTATAACCAATAAAGGTTGGGGCTTGCAATGTACTCGAAGCATACACGCTTGCTCCCGTGGTTGTTGCAAATATATCTGTCATGCTATAGAGAGTCCCATCAAGATCAAAACGAGCACCAACTGCAGTAATATTTGCGCCTGCAGTTGCAGAAGAAGCAGAAATAACTGTACACGTAACAGCCCCGTTACCATCAGTTGTTAGTGCCAAACTTCCACCAACACACGAGGGGATATTAAATGTAAAAGCATCTGCAGATATTCCACCCACAAAAGTCGAGGTCGCAGATGCTCTCTGTATGATTCTTCCTGCAGTATAAATATTACTCGAAGTTTCCAATACTCCATCCGCCGTCGTCGCATTTCCTACTCCAAGACCACCCGACACAAACAAATCATTCGTTAATCCATTTCTGCCGATTGCAACATCGCCTGGGTTTAAGAAAAGATTTGTAGGGCTTGAAGATCCAAAACCGATGACACCTTTCTGTGAGACAAACATGAATGGTGAACTTGTTCCGTTGTCTCCTACTACAAAAATTGGTTTGAGAGGAGTTTGACCCGCCTTTTGATCGATCGAGAAGAATCCCCATGGTGATGTGGTGCCTGCTCCAATGTAGTCGGTGGTACCAAGAGTATTGAATACAAGAGGCGAAGATGTAGACATGATGCTTTTTGTAAGGAGTGTATTGACATCGAATGTTTGGAAGGTTGAGGTGGCGGTACCTCCACTTTGAGTGACAGTACCACAAACAACTCCTCCACTCGAATCGATATTGAGTGCATTGAGACCCGTACATGAGCCTTGTGAGAGTTGAAGACCTCCTTCACCAAGCTTGAGACCTCCGCCGGTTGTTACAAGCCCAATGGTACTGGTACCTGTTCCATTTACTTTGATGATGCCTCCAAGAAGTCCTACTCCGGAGGTTTCCAACACGCCATCAGCAGTAGTAGCGTTCCCTACTCCAAGTCCACCACTAATGTATGCGTCGGCCGTATTTCCAGTAGTTCCTCCGAGTGCGAATGTGGCGAGTGGTTGTGTCGTCGTTCCACCTGCCAAGAGATTAGCGCCGAGCCATGTGTTGCCTGAAACATGTGCGGTGGAACTTGCATTAAAAACTCCTGTGCCGAGGACGTAGAGATCGCCACCGTTGACGCGAAGATCTCCTGCGATTGAGGACGACGCGCTCGATACAAACCCATCATTAAAGTGCCATGCGAGTTGATCGGTTGCCGATGAAGAAGCCGTGTAATATTTGGTGGTGCCAAATGTGCTGTAAATGAGATTGGGAACTCCAGCTCCACCCTCATCTGTGCCGCATATGATAGCTCCGAGGGCATCTGTATCAAGAGTATTACAGTTTGGAAGATTGGTTTTCAAATCATTTACATAAATACCTCCTACAAATGTAGAGGTGGCAGTACCACGTGACATAATTCTTCCTCCTGCGAATATATTGTCTGAAGATTCAATGATGCCATCTACAGTAGTCGCATTCCCTACTCCTAACCCTCCGGATATATAGAGATCACTCGTCAAACCACCATTTCTGCCAATTACTACATCTCCTACATTAAGAAGTTGTGAGTTTGGACTTGAAGAGCCAAAACCGATGACTCCTTTTTGTGAGACAAATATGAACGGCGAGCTTGTTCCGTTGTCTCCGACGACGAAGACTGGCTTGAGAGGGCCTTGATCTGCAATTTGGTCTACCGACAAAACGCCCCATGGTGTTGAGGAGCCCAAACCGAGTCGCGAGTTGGCCACATCAATTGTTGTGAAGTTTGCCGAACTTAGAGTGGTAGCGCCAGAATAATATGCAAGACTATTTACGGTACCGGTGTTACCACCAATGCCAGACCCCGCGGTTACCCTTTTAACCGAAAATGTAAAATTGTTCATCGCGGCAGCATTTGATGATTTTCCTTGAATATGCACATAATCATTCGCAGTAAGAGTTGCGTAAAAAGTCAACGAAGATCCTGATTTGTCAGTACTAGAATTAAATCCTCGTAACGTACTTCCCGGTATTAAAACCGACCCTGCATTTTTGACCGCTTGAAAGGCCCACGAACTTATCGTGCCCTTCCCGACATCAGCATGATAGTGAATCTCGTACATGCCAGTTTCGTAAACATATATTCGTTCGGTATTCACAGGATCCGCAGCACTTATAGAAGTATCATTTTGAACTTCAATAATGTTCGTTGTTATATCAGTAAAATTGGCAGCTGGAATAGTTGTCGAAGCAGTTGTATTACTCACTTGTGTAATTGCAGGGTCAAACCTTGTGGTCGATATTCCACCAATACATCCACCGCGCAACATATAACATCCCGCCGTGACATTTATTCCACCATTGAATGTCGATGTTGATGTATCTTGCGATGTGATTGCTCCGTTAGTAACAAGTAACCCCGAGCCCGCAATTTGTAAGCCATTATCAATAGTAGATGTTGCAGAACCTTTTACTTTAAGAATACCTCCAACATATGCGTCGCTATTAGTCTCAAGAACTCCATCAGCAGTAGTAGCGTTCCCTACTCCAAGTCCACCACTAATGTATGCGTCGGCCGTATTCCCAGTAGTTCCTCCGAGTGCGAATGTGGCGAGTGGTTGTGTCGTCGTTCCTCCTACTAGAAGATTTGATCCGAGCCAAGTATTTTCTGAGACATGAAGAGTGCTAGATGCATTAACAGCACTCTTTAAATACAGAATGTCTGAAATAGTACTTGAAGCACCACTCGACACAAAACCATTGTTGAAATGCCACGCAAGATTATCAGAGGCAGAAGATGATGCTGTGTAGTATTTTGTATTCGAAAGAGTTTTGTAGATTAAGTTGGGAGTACCTGCACCACCCGATTCATCAGTTCCACAGATGATGGCTCCATTCGCA